>NZ_JCAMOQ010000006.1:0-251241 GCF_059512365.1 Bradyrhizobium sp. Ses1 | reverse complement strand
GTTTGAAAGTTGAATCAGAACCCATCCCCGTCATTGCGAGCGCAGCGAAGCAATCCATCGCGCCACTTGCGGAGAAAATGGATTGCTTCGCTGCGCTCTACCCATCCTACGGCCTGACCTCACTCGCTTGCCTCGAGCCATTCCGCGGCACCGCGCCAGAGCGTGTCGCGGTGCTCGGGGCGGAAGAAACCGAAATGGCCGATCTTCTTGACGCCTGCATCCGCCGGCGTGATCGAGATGATCTCCGGTTTGGCGGCGCCAAATCCCGAGCACAGCAATTCGACCGCGGGCCGCGTCGCCCAGGGATCGTCGCTGATGCAGAGCGCGCGCAGGGCGCCCTCGAACTTCGCGAAGTTCGATAGCGTGGTGAGCGCAGCATCATCGAACAGATAGCGCGGGCGGTTCACCCAATTCGTCCATTGCTCGAACACCCCCTTCGGCAAATCCATGCCGAGCCCGGCCCAGCCGGGTGTGTAGCCGAGCATGCGGGTCAACGGCAAAAGGATGTAGTTCATGGCGCCGTAGACACGATAGCGTTCGGGCGAGGCCATCAATCGCCAGGTCGCGGCCTGCGAGGCGACCAGCAGCGCGCGCGACACCTCGATGTTGTTCGGGATCAGTCCCAGCGCCTGGCCGCCGAAGGAATGGCCGATATAAGCGAGCGGCAGCGCCCGGTTGCGCTCGCGCATCCATCTCACGGCGGCGGTGACGTCGAGCGCGGCCCAGTCCGACATCGAAGCCTTGAAGCCGACCAGCGATTTCGGCTGCTTGTCTCCGCTCACGGACTTCGGCCCGGAATCGCCGGTGCCGCGATAATCGTAGGTGAGGACGACGGAGCCGCGCTTGGCGAGATAGGCGGCAAAGCCCTTGTAGACCTTGCGCGGCACGGCGGTCGCCGAATTGATCAGGACCGCTTGCCACTTGGCGCCGCGGGGCAGGAACAGCGTCGCTCCGAGAGGGTAGCCGTCGATGGCGGGTACAATGATGTCGTCGGCGAAGACGTCGTCGAGCGCAGCCTCAGCCACTTACGGATTTTCCTTAAGCGTTGACGTTTTGCTCTAACAAATGCGAATTCGACTGTTGTTGCAAGAGCTTGAGCGGACAGATGGAATTCCGGCTGGCGGTCCTTCAACAGCCTGTATATATAGCTTCGCTTTCCCGGATAAGTAGCGGTTTTTGCTCAGGAGTTAACGCCCATGTCCGAGCGCTGGACACCCGACAGTTGGCGCGCCAAGACGGTCTTGCAGATGCCGGACTATCCGGATGCCAAGGTACTGGCCGACGTGGAGGCGCAGCTTGCGACCTTTCCGCCGCTGGTGTTCGCGGGCGAAGCCCGCAACCTGAAGAAAGCGCTGGCGCGTGTCGCTGCCGGCGAGGCTTTCCTCTTGCAGGGCGGCGACTGCGCGGAGAGTTTTGCCGAGCACGGCGCCAACAACATCCGCGACTTCTTCCGTGTGCTGCTGCAGATGGCGGTGGTCCTGACTTATGCCGGCGCGCTGCCAGTGGTGAAGGTTGGCCGCATCGCCGGGCAATTCGCCAAGCCGCGCTCCTCGCCGACCGAGAAGGCAGGCGACGTCGAACTGCCGAGCTATCGCGGCGACATCATCAACGACATTGCCTTCACGAAGGAGGCGCGCACGCCCGATCCGCAGCGCCAGTTGATGGCCTATCGGCAGTCGGCGGCGACCCTCAATTTGCTGCGGGCGTTCGCCACCGGCGGCTTCGCCAATCTTGGGAGCGTGCACCAGTGGATGCTCGGCTTCCTGAAGGACTCGCCGCAGTCGCGCCGCTACAAGGAACTCGCCGACCGCATCTCGGAAGCGCTGAACTTCATGCGTGCCTGCGGCCTAGACCTCGAGAGCCATCCGGAACTGCGATCGACCGATTTCTATACCAGCCACGAGGCCCTGCTGCTCGGCTATGAGCAGGCGCTGACGCGGGTCGATTCCACGACCGGCGACTGGTACGCGACCTCGGGCCACATGATCTGGATCGGCGACCGCACCCGCCAGCTCGAGAACGGCCATGTCGAATATTTCCGCGGCATCAAGAATCCGATCGGCCTGAAATGCGGCCCGTCGCTGAAGCCGGATGAACTCCTGAAGCTGATCGACGTGCTGAACCCTGACAACGAGCCCGGCCGGCTGACGCTGATCGCTCGCTTCGGCGCCGACAAGGTTGCCGAGCATCTGCCGGCGCTGATCCGGGCGGTGAAGCGGGAAGGGCGGACGGTGGTGTGGTCCTGCGATCCCATGCACGGCAACACCATCACCTCGACATCAGGCTACAAGACCCGTCCGTTCGACCGGGTGCTGTCGGAAGTGAAGTCGTTCTTCGCCATCCACCAGGCCGAAGGCACCTACGCCGGCGGCGTTCACCTGGAGATGACCGGGCAGGACGTCACCGAATGCATCGGCGGCGCGCGCGCGATCACGGACGAGGATCTCAACGACCGCTACCACACGGTCTGCGATCCCCGTCTCAACGCCGAACAGTCGATCGATATGGCCTTCCTGATCGCAGAGCTCCTGAAACAGGAGCGGGCGAGCAAGGTCAAACCGATGCCGGCAGTAGCGGGGCTCTAACACTTGCTGCGGTTCTGGCGGGCCACCATCAATTCGTGGAACGGCCTTGGCTTTGCGATCCGTTCCGAGCAGGCGGTTCGCGAGGAGGTTGTGGCGCTGTTGTTGTCGGTGCCGGCGGCGTGGCTGATCGGCGCCACCGTGATGCGCTCCGTCGAGCTCGTTGCATCGGTGGTGCTGGTGCTCGTGATCGAGCTGCTCAACACCGCGATCGAGAAGCTCGCCGACCGCCTGACCACGGACCATGATCCGCAGATCGGTCGGGTCAAGGACATGGGCTCCGCCGCGGTCGGCGTTGCGCTGGTGATGGCCGGGCTGTTCTGGCTGTTCGCCCTCGCCGAGCGCATGGGCATGATCTAACGCAGGCGATTGCAGTTTACAGGGGTGCAAGGCACCATTGATCCCATGAGCGAACCTGAGTTCATTGTTACACTGGCGCAACTCAATCCGACTGTCGGCGACGTCGCCGGCAACGCCTCGAAGGCGAGCGCCGCGCGGCAGACGGCGAAGGCCGCCGGCGCCGATCTCATGGTGCTGTCGGAGCTGTTCATCGCCGGCTATCCGCCGGAGGACCTGATCCTGAAGCCGGCGTTCCAGGCCGCCTGCCGTGCCGCGGTCGAGGAACTGGCGCGTGAGACGGCTGATGGCGGTCCGGCGGTCCTGATCGGGACGCCCTGGGTCGAGGACGGCAAGCTCTATAACGCCTGCGCGCTGCTCGACGGCGGCCGCATCGCAGCGCTGCGCTTCAAGGCCAACTTGCCGAACTACGGCGTCTTCGACGAGAAGCGGCTATTCGCACGCGGACCGGCGCCGGGGCCGGTCACGGTGAAGGGTGTCCGGGTCGGCGTGCCCATTTGCGAGGACATCTGGCTCGAAGAGTCCGAGGATTATGAGAACGTCGTCGAATGTCTCGCCGAGACCGGCGCGGAAATCCTAGTGGTGCCGAACGGCTCGCCCTATGCGCGCGACAAGAACGATCTCCGGCTTTCGATCGCGGTCGCCCGCGTCACTGAGAGCGGCTTGCCGCTGATCTATCTGAACGAGGTGGGCGGGCAGGACGAATTGGTGTTCGACGGCGCCTCGTTCGCGCTCAACGCTGATCTGTCGGTGGCGGCGCAGCTTCCGGCCTTCGAGGAGAGCATCACGACGCTGCGCTGGACCAGGAGCGAGGCGGGCTGGCGCTGCAACGGACCGATCATGCCACTGCTCGAGGGCGACAAGGCGGACTATGCGGCCTGCGTGCTCGGTTTGCGCGACTATGTCCGCAAGAACGGCTTTCCGGGGGTGCTGCTCGGCGTCTCCGGCGGCATCGATTCGGCGCTCTGCGCGGCGATTGCGGTGGACGCACTCGGTACCGAGCAGGTCCACGGCGTGATGCTGCCGTTCCGCTATACCGCGCAGGTGTCGCTGGATGATGCGGCAAGCCTGACCAGGATGCTCGGCATCCGCTACGACGTGCTGCCGATCGCGGACGCCGTGAGCGGGTTCGAGAAGATCCTTGCCGAGCCGTTCAAGGGCCTGCCGCGCGACATCACCGAGGAGAATTTGCAGGCGCGCACCCGCGGCACCTTGTTGATGGCGCTCTCCAACAAGACCGGCGCGATGGTGGTGACCACCGGCAACAAGTCGGAGATGTCGGTCGGCTACGCCACGCTCTACGGCGACATGAATGGCGGCTTCAACCCGATCAAGGACATCTACAAGACCGAGGTGTTCCGGCTTTCCGCCCTGCGCAACACCTGGAAGCCGGACGGCGCGCTCGGCCCGTCGGGCGAGGTGATCCCGCCCTCGATCATCATGCGGCCGCCGACGGCCGAACTGCGCGAGAACCAGACCGATCAGGACTCGCTGCCGCCTTACGACGTGCTCGATGCGATCCTGGAACGCCTGGTCGAGCGCGAGGAGCCGCTCGCGTCGATCGTCGCCGCAGGCTTCGATCGCGAACTGGTCGCGCGTATCGATCGCCTGCTTTCCATCGCCGAATACAAGCGCCGGCAGGCCGCGCCCGGCGTCAAGGTCACGCCGAAGAATTTCGGCCGCGACCGCCGTTATCCCATCACCAACCGCTTTCGCGATCGCGGCGAGGCGTTGCCGCAGCCGGACGAGAAGCTGGTGACGCGCGGTACCCGCGCTTCGGTGGAGGCGTTCGAGGGCTGATTATTGTTGTTTCTTCGGGAGGAAAGTCGGGCCAACGGTGCGGATCGGCCGATCTCCCGGCGGGGTCTGGTCGACCGGCGCTGCCGGTGCGTCGGGCGCCGGGCTGGCATTCGCTGATGTCGCGCCCTTCTTCCCGGCCGGGGCCTGCTTGGTGGACTGCTGTTGCGCGCGTTGCTGCATCTTCCGCGCGCTCTCCTCGGTGACGATGATGTCGCCCTGCTGCTCGACGGCGGCCTTGTCGTCGACCGATTTCAGCGCCTCCGCCCAGGTCTGCCCCGCCGGCTTGCAGGAGCAGGACGGGTTGAACTCGGTGCGGAACTTGAACGCGTTCGGCAGCGACGTATAGGGCTGGCCATTGACCGAGACCGCCTGGTTGATGTCCTCGCCGGGATTGCGATAGGCGAACAGGGTTGCTTCCGCCGCCGGGCACTGCGCCTTGCAGGTCTTCTCGTCGTCGGCGAAGCGTCCCTGCACCGTCGCAAACGAGATCGGGAAATAGGCGCCGTCACAGCTTCGCACGCAGACCGTACGGTAGGTGCCGGATTGCGGGGCGAGGTCGCCGGTCGGCGGCGCAATGGTCACGTTATCATCGTTACGATTGCCAAAGAGATTGTCGAGGAAATTGCCAGGCCCCCGCACGGCATTGGCATATTGCGGGCCGCAATTGTTCTGCGCGAGCGCAGTCAACACCGAGCGGCGCTGGTTCTCGCGGTCGCCGCCGCCGAGCCCACCGCTGCGCATCCGCTCCAGGGTCATCATGATTTGATCGAGATTGCTGCGCATCTGCTGGATCTGGGTGTTGATCGGACCGCATTGCGCCGGGCCGTTGTTGAACAGCGAGAAGAAGCCGGAGCCATCGCAGCCCATGCGCCGCCCCTGCGCGATCACACGGTCGAGCTCGGCCTGCTGTCTCGAGGCGGCTTCCTGGTAGCGGCGGATCTGCTCGTCCCTGATCGAATCGCCGCTGCCGCCTCCGCGGTCGATGCTCGCAAGCTGACCCTCGAGCCGGATGCAGATCGGATTGGACGGCGCGCCTGGCGGCGCGTCCTGAGACATCTGCGCGTAAGCATCGTCAGGCGTCTGCGCCAAGGCATCAGTGGCCGGCAGGGCAGTGCCGACCAGAAGGGCGCACATCAAAATCCAGCGGGAGAAGCAAGAGTTCAGGCGATTGGGCATGTCCAGTCACAGAATGACGCCGCGCGGCGGGCGAGCCCGACGGCGCGGCCAAGGCCGCCTGCAATAGCCGTTTCTCGGGGCAGCGTCACGTCGTTTCCGGGGCCCCGATGTGGCAAAACCCCGTGAGAATACCGGCCCTTGGCAGGCCCTTGGCTGCCACCTTGGCCGGATCAGCGCTGGCAGGTGATGGCGATATATTCGCCGCAGGCGGCGCCGCTGCAGTTTCCCGCGGCCTTCGGAACGGCGCCGGTAATTTCGTCAGGATCGACGCGGCGATAGGCGGTGGCCTGGGCAAAATCTCGTGACTGGCAATAGGAGCGGGCGGCGTGCGCCCCGCACTTGTCGCCCCGCGCGAGGCATTCGTCGACACCATAGCCGTCATCATGGTTGGCGATGATGAAGACGCGGCTGTCGGCCAGTGCGGCGGAGGTGGCTAAAATGAATGTGCAGGCAAGGAATGCCGATCGAAATCGCATGGAGCACCGAGTGGGGAAGGGAACCAGTGCCTATCCGATTACGCCCAATACGTTAATAATGATTAACCATGGTGCGTTTGGAATCATCGGAAGGGGCGGAATCGCCTTCAGAACGGGCGCAAACAGCCCTTGACGCCGTCCCCCGGATGGCGCCATGGTGGAACCATGAACGGCCACCTCGCCATCTGCAGCATTTGCCGCGAGATTATTAGCTAGCGATTCGCTGGCTGAGGCCGTCTTTTCTCACATCGAGATCACGTGACGACCCGGCCACAAGGGACGGGTATTCCATGCAATTGCGTCTGTACGATACGTTGACCCGGGAAAAGCGGCCCTTCGCGCCGCTCGATCCCAACAATGTGCGCATGTATGTCTGCGGGCCGACGGTCTATGACTTCGCCCATATCGGCAACGCGCGCCCGGTGATCGTCTTCGACGTGCTGTTCCGCTTGCTGCGGCACGTCTACGGCGAGAACCGCGTCAAATATGTCCGGAACGTCACCGACGTCGACGACAAGATCAACGACCGCGCTGCGCGGGATTATCCCGGCCTGCCGCTGAACGAGGCGATCCGCAAGGTCACCGAGCAAACGGAGCGCCAGTTTCACGAGGACGTCGACGCGCTCGGCGCGTTGCGCCCCACCGTCGAGCCGCGCGCGACCGAGCACATCGCGGAGATGCGGGTGCTGATCGAGAAGCTGGTCACAGATGGTTTTGCCTATGTCGCCGAAGACCACGTGCTGTTCTCGCCGCAGGCGATGAACGCCGCCAACGGCGTGCTGCCGCGCTATGGCGCGCTCGCCAACCGCTCGCTGGACGAGATGATCGCGGGCGCCCGTGTCGATGTTGCCCCCTACAAGCGCGACAACACCGATTTTGTGCTGTGGAAGCCAGCGAAGCCCGGCGAGCCGTCCTGGCCGTCGCCGTCAGGCATCGCAGCGCCGGGACGTCCGGGCTGGCATATCGAATGCTCGGCAATGGCGTGGAAGCATCTCGGCGAGCAGTTCGACATCCATGGCGGCGGCATCGACCTCGTGTTCCCGCATCATGAGAACGAACTCGCGCAAAGCTGCTGCGCCTTCCACGAAGCGCGGATGGCGAACACCTGGATGCACAACGGCTTCCTGCAGGTCGAAGGCGAGAAGATGTCGAAGTCGCTCGGCAACTTCGTCACGATCAGGGAGTTGCTGGCGGATTGGCCGGGCGAAGTGCTGCGCCTGAACATGCTCAAGACGCACTATCGCTCGCCGATCGACTGGACGCTGAAGGGATTGGAAGAAAGCGCCAGGACGCTCGACGACTGGTACGCCGTGGCAGCAGATGCCGTGGGCGATCGGCCGGCTGAGGGCGTGGTCGAGGCATTGTCCGACGATCTCAACACGGCGCAGACGATCACGGCGCTGCACGGATTGCGGAATGCGGCTGTGAGCGATGGAGAGGCGCGCGGCACTTTTGCGGTATCGCTCCGCTTCCTGGGCTTCCTCGGCCAGAGTGCCGCGGAATGGAAGGGCCGCAAGCAGCAGGCGAGTGGCATCGATCCGAAATGGGTTGAAGGCCTGATCTTGGATCGTGCGGCCGCACGTGCGCGGAAGGATTTCAAGGAGTCCGATCGCATCCGCGACGAGCTTGTGGCCAAGGGCGTCGTGCTGAAAGACGGCAAGGGGGCCGACGGCAAACCCGTGACCACATGGGAGTTGGCATGATGGCACAGGCACTCCCACAACCCGGACTGCGACCGTTCCTGCCGGCGGATACGCCGATGCTGGCGGCGATCTTCGTGGCCGCGATCCAGGAACTGACCGGCGACGACTACGGCGAGACGCAGCAGGAAGCCTGGGCAGCCGTGGCTGATGACGAGGTGGCCTTCGGCAAGAAGCTCGCCGCGGAGTTGACGCTGATCGCAACCATCCAGAATTCGCCGGTCGGCTTTGCTTCGCTGAAGAACAACAACCAGATCGACATGCTCTACGTGCATCCGAGCGTGGCCGGGCAGGGCGTCGGCGCGATGCTGTGCGACGCGCTGGAAAAGCTCGCCGGCGCGCGCGGCACCAAGACGCTTTCGGTCGATGCCAGCGACAACGCGCTCGATTTCTTCCGCAAGCGCGGCTACGTCGCCAAGCAGCGCAACAGCGTGAGTATTGAGGGCGAGTGGCTCGCCAACACCACGATGCAGAAGACGCTGGCGAATGGCACTGCCGCGGGAGGTACGCCGTGAGCCGCGAACGTCTCTATCTCTTCGACACCACCCTGCGCGACGGCGCGCAGACCAATGGCGTCGATTTCACCTTGCAGGACAAGCAGGTGATTGCGCAAATGCTGGACGAACTCGGCATCGACTATGTCGAGGGCGGTTATCCCGGCGCCAACCCGACCGACACCGAATTCTTCTCGGCAAAGCCGAAATTCGACCATGCACGCTTCACCGCCTTCGGCATGACGCGGCGTCCAGGCCGCTCGGCGTCCAACGATCCCGGGTTGGCGACGATCCTGGAGGCGAAGGCGGACGCGATCTGCTTCGTCGCGAAATCGAGCGCCTATCAGGTGCGCGTCGCGCTGGAGACCACGAACGAGGAGAACCTCGCTTCGATCGGTGACAGCGTCGCCGCGGCGACGGCTGCCGGGCGCGAGGTGATGGTCGATTGCGAGCATTTCTTCGACGGCTACAAGGAGAATGCCGAGTTCGCGCTGGCGTGCGCCAAGGCCGCCTATGAGGCCGGCGCGCGCTGGGTGGTGTTGTGCGACACCAATGGCGGCACCATGCCACATGAGATCGAAACCATCGTCGGCGACGTCGTGCGCCATATCCCCGGCAGCCATCTCGGCATCCACGCCCATAACGATACCGAGCAGGCGGTGGCGAACTCGCTTGCGGCGGTGCGCGCCGGCGTGCGCCAGATCCAGGGCACGCTGAACGGGTTAGGGGAGCGCTGCGGCAACGCCAATCTCTGCTCGCTGATCCCGACGCTCAGGCTGAAGAAGGAGTTCTCCGAGAAGCTTGAGATCGGCGTTACGCCAGAGAAGATGACGACGCTGATGAAGGTGTCGCGCACGCTCGACGACATGCTCAACCGCGCGCCCAACCGGCACGCGGCTTATGTCGGCGAAAGCGCCTTCGTCACCAAGACCGGCATCCATGCGTCCGCCGTGCTGAAGGACCCTCAGACCTACGAGCACGTGCCGCCGGAATCCGTCGGCAATCACCGCAAGGTGCTGGTGTCGGACCAGGCCGGACGCTCCAACGTCATCGCCGAGCTCGACCGGGCCGGCATTCCCTACGAGAAGAACGATCCGAAGCTGACGCGGCTCGTCGCCGAGCTGAAGGAGCGCGAAGCCGCGGGCTTCGCCTATGAATCCGCCAACGCCTCGTTCGAGCTGCTGGCGCGGCGTACGCTCGGAAAGGTGCCGGAATATTTCAAGGTCGAGCAGTTCGACGTCAATGTCGAGCAGCGCGACAATGCCCTCGGCCAGCGCGTCACGGTCGCGCTCGCGGTAGTGAAGGTCAACGTCGCCGGCGAGCGGCTGATCTCGGCCGCTGAAGGCAACGGCCCCGTCAACGCGCTCGACGTCGCCTTGCGCAAGGACCTCGGCAAGTATCAGAAATATATCGAGGGATTGAAACTGATCGATTACCGCGTGCGTATCCTCAATGGAGGCACCGAGGCAGTGACGCGCGTGTTGATCGAGAGTGAAGACGAGACCGGCGAAAGCTGGACCACGGTCGGCGTGTCGCCGAACATCATCGATGCTTCGTTCCAGGCGTTGATGGATTCGGTATTCTACAAGCTGGTGAAGTCAGGCGCGACGGGGTGAGGGGCGCGGCGACGCATCGGCAAACACCGTCATTGCGAGCGCAGCGAAGCAATCCATCTCTCCACGCGTGGAAGCATGGATTGCTTCGTCGCTTCGCTCCTCGCATGACGGTGAACCTAGGGTGAGGGTAACGCATGATCGACCATCTCTCTGTCGGTGTCAGCGATCTCGAACGTTCCGCGCGCTTCTATGAAGCAACGTTCGCGCCACTTGGCCTCTCGCGCCTGGTCACGCGTCCGGCCACGATCGGGTTCGGCAAGAGCTATCCCGAATTCTGGATCAACCTGCGCGCCGGGATGAAGCCGGTCGCGTCTGATACGGGCAGTCACATCTGCCTGCGGGCGAAATCAACCGCCGAGGTCGATGCCTTCCATGCCGCGGCCCTGAGTGCCGGCGGCCGTTCCGACGGCGCGCCTGGGCTGCGCCCGCACGACCGTGTCAGATACTACGCGGCGTTCGTCACCGATCCTGACGGCAACCGCATCGAGGCGGTGACGTTTCCGAGCGAGTGAGCCTCTTCGTTGGAGCATGATCTCCGCGCAAACGCTTCGCGTTTGTCGCGAGGGAAAACCGGTTTCCACTTTTCCGGATCATGCTCTTACAGTCGCCGCGCCACGTCCGGCGCGAGTTCCTTGCCGGCCTCGGGCGCGCGCGCGGCAGCGGCGCGCAGGCGCGGCACGATGTCCTCGACGCGGTCGGCCGTCAGCACCTCGAGCGGCAGCGTCGGGCGGATGAAGGCCGTCGAGCGCATATGATCGAGCAGCGCGAGCAGCGGCTCCCAGAAGCCGTCGATATTGGCGAGCAGCACCGGCTTGGTGTGCCGGCCGAGCTGCTGCCAAGTGAGCTGCTCGACCAGCTCTTCCAGCGTGCCGATGCCGCCGGGCAGCGCCACGAAGGCATCCGAGCGCTCGAACATCAGCCGCTTGCGCTCGTGCATGTCGGGCGTGACGATCATCTCCTGGACGCGGGTGAGCGCGTTCTCGCGGGCGCGGAGAAAATCCGGGATGATGCCGGTGACCTTGCCGCCATGGTCGAGCGTGGAGGTCGCGACCGCGCCCATCAGTCCGATCGAGCCGCCGCCATAGACGAGGCGGATATCACTCTCGGCAAAGATCCTTCCGAGCGCGTTGGCTGCTTCGACAAAGCTGGGGCTGGTGCCGGGGCCGGAGCCACAATAGACGCAGACGGTTTTGATCTGGTTCATAGGTCTGATTTGGTTCATCCGCTCATGTGGCACTGCAACGAAAAAAACGTCAAGCCCGGCATTTCACGTGTCGTGGCGTAAAAGTGGCGTAAATCGCTGAAAATCGTGAAAGATCCACTCCATGAGGGTTTCCGCGAGGTCAAAATCCCCTATATGACGGGCACAATGCGGATCCATGCAAATCACGTGACAGCGAACCGGCGCGCCGTCCTGACGTCGGCGATGGCTTAATGTCGTCCCAACCCCAACTGCGCCTGAACGATATGTCATCTGCCGACGCAAACAGAGCCGAGAAGGCGACCCTGGTCGGTACGCTCGCGCATCTGTGGCCCTATATCTGGCCTGGCGACCGCACTGATCTGAAGATGCGCGTAGCGTGGTCGATGGTGCTTCTGCTCCTCGCCAAGCTCGCGACGCTGTCGGTGCCCTTCACCTTCAAATGGGCGATCGACGCGCTGAACGGCACGCCCAGCGCGCCGGTGCAATCGTCGAACTGGACGATGTGGCTGATCGCTTCGCCGCTCCTGTTGACGGCTGGGTACGGCGCGGTGCGTGTCCTGATGGCGGTGCTGACGCAATGGCGCGACGGCATCTTTGCCCGCGTCGCCATGCATGCGGTGCGGCGGCTTGCCTATCTCACCTTCGTGCACATGCACGAATTGTCGCTGCGTTTTCACCTGGAACGCAAGACCGGCGGACTGACGCGCATCCTCGAACGCGGCCGCACCGGCATCGAGACCATCGTGCGGATGGTGATCCTGCAGTTGATCCCGACGGTGGTCGAGGTTGCGCTATTGACGGCCGTGCTGCTTTGGCAGTTCGATTGGCGCTATGTCGGCGTCGTCGTGATCACTGTCGCGGCGTTCATGTACTACACCTATGTCGCGACCGAATGGCGGATCGAGATCCGCCGCAAGATGAACGACTCCGACACCGAAGCGAACACCAAAGCGATCGACTCGCTCCTCAACTACGAGACCGTGAAATATTTCGGCGCCGAGGCGCGCGAGGCCGAGCGCTACGACCGCTCGATGGAGCGCTATGAGCACGCCAGCATCAAGACCTATACGTCGCTGGCGATCCTCAACACCGGCCAGGCGATCATCTTCACCGCCGGCCTGACGGCGATCATGCTGCTGTGCGCGATCGGCATCCGCAATGGCAGCAACACGGTGGGCGATTTCGTGCTGGTCAACGCCATGATGATCCAGCTCTACCAACCGCTCAATTTCATGGGCATGGTCTATCGCGAGATCAAGCAGGCGATCATCGACATCGAGAAGATGTTCGGCGTGCTTGCGCGCAAGGCGGAGATCAAGGACGCAGCCGATGCCAAGCCGCTCGTGGTGACGGCGGGCAGCGTGCGGTTCGAGGATGTGCGGTTCGCCTACGAGCCTGATCGCCCGATCCTGAAAGGCCTCTCCTTCGAGGTGCCGGCCGGCAAGACGGTCGCGATCGTCGGTCCCTCGGGCGCCGGCAAGTCCACGATCTCGCGGCTGTTGTTCCGCCTCTACGACGTCTCCAGCGGCAGCATCCTGATCGACGGCCAGGACATCCGCAACGTCACGCAAAATTCGCTCCGCGCCTCGATCGGCATGGTGCCGCAGGACACCGTGCTGTTCAACGACACCATCCGCTACAACATCCGCTATGGCCGTTGGGATGCTGACGATGCCGAGGTGGAAGAGGCGGCAAAGCTCGCGCAGATCGATACGTTCATCCGGATGTCGCCGAAGGGGTACGAGACCCAGGTCGGCGAGCGCGGCCTGAAACTGTCGGGCGGCGAGAAGCAGCGGGTGGCGATCGCCCGCACGGTGCTGAAGGCGCCGCCGATCCTGGTGCTGGACGAGGCGACGTCCGCGCTCGATAGCCACACCGAGCATGAGATCCAGGCTGCGCTCGAGCGGGTCTCGCGCAACCGCACCTCGCTGGTAATTGCGCACCGGCTCTCGACCATCGTCGGCGCCGACGAGATCATCGTCATCGACCAGGGCCGCATCGCCGAGCGCGGAACCCACCCCCGGCTTTTGGCGCAGGGCGGGCTTTATGCCAGTATGTGGAACCGGCAGCGCGAGGCCGAGGAGGCGCGGGAGAAGCTGGCGATGGTCGACGACGGAAGCGAGGCGCCGAACCGCGAGCCGCCGCCGGTCGACGAACCCGAGCCTGATCCCGTCGAGAAGCCCTTGCCGACGGCCGCCGAATAGGCTCCATCTCCGTCGCGAGCCTGATCCGGTTAGACGGAATCGGATCATGCTCTCATCTCTTTGTTTGAGCATGATCTTTTCGGAAAACCGGTTTCTACTTTTCCGGGTCATGCTCTAGGACCGGAAAACCGAGTGAGAGTCGATGTCGATCGCCAATTCCATCCGCGCGCAGATTCCGCCCATTCATCCTGAGGGCTATCCGTTCATCGGCGGCTTCGCGCTGGCGAGCCTGATCCTGTTCTGGATCTGGACGCCGCTGGGCTGGATCGGGGCCGTGCTGACGGTCTGGTGCGCGCTGTTCTTCCGCGATCCGGTGCGGGTGACGCCGGTGCGGGACGGGCTGGTGGTGGCGCCCGCCGACGGGCGCGTCTCGATGATTACTCAAGCCCTGCCGCCGGCCGAACTGGGGCTAGGCGACCGGCCGCTGACGCGGGTCTCGATCTTCATGAGCGTGTTCAACTGTCACGTGAACCGCAGTCCGGTTGCGGGGCGGATCGACCGGATCGCCTACCGGCCGGGCGTCTTCATCAATGCGGAGCTCGACAAGGCCAGCGAGGACAATGAGCGCAACTCGCTCGTGATCTCGACGCCCAACGGCCGCATCGGCGTGGTCCAGATCGCAGGCCTGGTGGCGCGGCGCATCGTCTCCTTCGTGCGCGAAGGCCAGTCGATCGGCGCCGGCGAACGGTTCGGCCTGATCCGGTTCGGCTCGCGGCTCGATGTCTACCTGCCCGAAGGCACCAAGCCTCTGGTATCCGAGGGCCAGACGGCGATCGCCGGCGAGACCGTTCTGGCCGATTTCCGCACCCCCGAGCCGGGGTGGACGTACCGGGCCGATTAACCATCGGCACCCCCAATTGCGGCGCCTTGCCGCTGCGATGGCGGAGGGCGCCGGCGCTTGTTATATAATCGCGAGCCATGATGCCGATCGATTCCAAATACCCGGAACTGCGCCGCCGGCGGTTTCGCCAGATTCCGGTCCGGTTGCTGGTGCCCAATGTCATCACGCTGCTCG
Organism: Bradyrhizobium sp. Ses1; assembly: GCF_059512365.1. Lineage (NCBI taxonomy): Bacteria > Pseudomonadati > Pseudomonadota > Alphaproteobacteria > Hyphomicrobiales > Nitrobacteraceae > Bradyrhizobium > Bradyrhizobium sp. Ses1. Next base: position 236,617 of record NZ_JCAMOQ010000006.1, on the reverse strand, counting down.
CGATCTGTGCCGGCCTGACCGCGATCCGCCTGTCGACCGAAGGGCGGATGGAGCTCGCGGTCGCGGCGATCGTGTTCGCTGCAGCGCTTGACGGCATCGACGGGCGCATCGCACGCCTGATCAAGGGCCAGTCGAAGTTCGGCGCCGAGCTCGACAGCCTCGCGGATTTCGTCAATTTCGGCGTGGCGCCTGGTCTGATCCTCTATTTCTGGCAACTGCACGAATTGGGCAATGGCGGCTGGATTGCGGCCATGGTGTTCGCGATCAGCGGCGGGCTGCGGCTCGCCCGCTTCAACGCCTCGATCGACGATCCAAACAAGCCGGCATTCGCGGCGAATTATTTCACCGGCGTGCCGGCGCCAGCTGGCGCCATCACGGTGTTGCTGCCGGTCTATTTGGGCTTCCTGGGCATCACTACGCCGCCGACGATGCTGACGGCCTTCTACACGCTCCTGATCGCGTTCCTGATGGTGTCGCGCCTGCCGGTGTTTTCCGGCAAGACAATGCGCATGCGGGTGCCGCCGGAAATGCTGCTGCCGGTGTTCGTGTCGGTGGTGTTCTTCATCGCGCTATTGGTCAGCTATCCCTGGCACATCCTCTCCGCGGGCTCGGTGCTCTATCTGATCAGCCTGCCATGGGGCTGGAAAACGTATCGCGACCACGCGCGCGCCGCGGAGGCGCAGGCCGCTGTGCCGGCCGGAGCCCCGACGTCGGCAACTCCGTCGCCGAGCTATCCGGGTGTCGCTGACGCCGACCACGACGATCGTCCGGCGCGGCTTAATTGAATAATGCCAAACCCTCATGGTGAGGAGCGGCCTTAGGCCGCGTCTCCGGACGATGCTTCGCATCGCCGTGAGAACCGTGAGGCCCCGTCTGCAGCCTTCATCCTTCGAGACGCGCTTCGCGCTCCTCTGGATGAGGAGCGATAGCGCATTCCTCGCCCGCCCAAATGTCAGCCATGAGCGGAAGCTTGGTTGGGTTCACGGCCGATCTCGGCTATAGGCATGGGCCAAGATCGTCTCGTCAAGAAGCGTCCATTTGCCAGGAGAAACGCCGTGAATAAAGCCGTCACTGCCCCGCTGTCCGCGTCCGTCCTCGAAGCCTTAGCGCGCTATGACACGCCGACGATCTGCAACGCGATGGAGATCGTCGCCCCGGAACGGCGGTTGATCGGCTACACCACCAAGCCGTTGGTCTGCCCGTTCCCGGACCTGCCGCCGATTGTCGGCTATGCCCGCACCGTGACGATCCGCTCGGTGCTGCAATCCGGTCTGCCGGCGGCCGAGCAGGCCAAGCGCCGCATCGAATACTACGAATATGTCGGCACCGGCTTTGGTCCGCGCATCGCCGTGATCCAGGATATCGATGGCGCCGATGTCGGCTATGGTGCGTTCTGGGGCGAGGTGCAGAGCAATGTGCACAAGGCGCTCGGCTGTCTCGGTGTGATCACTGACGGCTCGATCCGTGACATCCCGCAATGGGCGCCGGGCTTCCAGGCGCTCGCCGGATCGATCGGCCCGTCGCACGCCTGGGTGCATGCCGAGAGCTTCGGCGGCGAGGTGCGGGTTGCCGGCATGACCGTGCGCTCCGACGATCTTATCCATGCCGACAGCCATGGTGCGATCGTGATCCCGAACGATGTCGCCGCCAAGCTGCCGGATGCGGCCGAACTCTGCGCGCGTCGCGAGACGCCGATCCTGGAGATCGCACGCAGCCCGGACTTCTCGCTCGAGAAGTTGAAGGAAGCGCTGAAGCGCTCGGCCGAGATCCACTAACTCCAATAGGTCGCGGCTCAGAGCGCCGCGACCTTGGCGACGTCGTGGGCGCCGCGAATGACCATGTCGATGGCGACATAGAGGATGACGGCGAGGCCGACATAGGCGATCCAGCGATGCTTCTGCAGCAGCCGCGCGATGAAGGTCGCGGCTGCGCCCATCAATGCGATGGAGAGGATCAGGCCGAAAATCAGCACGCTCGGGTGCTCGCGGGCCGCTCCCGCGACAGCCAGGACGTTGTCGAGCGACATCGAGACGTCGGCGACGATGATCTGCGTCGTGGCCTGGAAGAGCGTCTTCCGGGGCGCCCCGTCTGCAGACGCGCCACCGAGCTCTGCGTCGGCTTCCTCTTTCGCGGTGGCGCGCAGCTCGCGCCACATTTTCCAGCACACCCACAACAGCAGGATTCCGCCGGCAAGCAAGAGGCCGACGATCTGCATGATCTGCGTTGCCACGACGGCAAACATGATGCGCAGCACGGTCGCCGCCAGAATGCCGATCAGGATCGCCTTGCTACGTTGCTTCTCGGGCAGGCCGGCTGCGGCAAGGCCGATCACGACGGCATTGTCGCCTGCGAGCACCAGGTCAATCAGGACGACCTGCAACAGCGCGGTGAGAAATTCAAAGCCAAGAAATTCGGACACGGGTCATGCTCCCCTTCTGGTCTGGAGAGTGACCCGGATGAGATACCGGCTTGATGGCGACGCACATCGGTGAGGGATTCACCGATACGTCCCGCGATCAATGCCGCAGATCAAAGCAGGGCCACTCCAACTTAACTCCAGTCCGACATCGCAGCCTGTCGGCTGCCAGAGGGGCCCGGCCTGGTACGCTTTAGATCATGATCCGATGAGACGGATCATGATCTCATCTCTTTGAGTTCGAGCATGATCTCCGCGCAAACGCTTCGCGTTTGTCGCGAGGAAAACCGGTTTCCACTTTTCCGGATCATGCTCTGTTACGGTCGCGAATTCGCACGCGCGACGGCTTCTTCCTCGAAGAACAGCGCCGCCTGGTCCGGTTCTCCAAAGATTGCCGCTGCACACCCCATGAAGGTGAATGCACCGGCAAAATCCCACCACGTGACTTTCCCTGAGTTCTCCTGAGCCTTGATCAGGCGCGCCAGGATGGCGGCCACTGCGGCCTCCGCGAACAGCAGGATGCTGAACGCAGGCAGCACGAGCTCAGGTTCGAGCACGCGGATCATCAGGATGGCAGGGAACACGGTCAGGGCGCCGAACAGTGCGAACAGACCGAAAGGCTCCAGCGACGGAGCATTTCGCATGATCCAGTTTGAACTGGAGGCCAACATCGGTTCCCTTTGAATGAACGAACGCCCAATAGCAGCCGCGCAGCATCTGCTGATGAGCCAGCTATTGGCGGCAACCAATAGCAAAACACTCTTGCGCGCGGGAGGTTTCTGACCCGTGGCGCAGCGCCGCAGACGGGTGTAGTTGTCCTTCGACCGCCGTGTGGAACCCGGGCGGGCAGGGACCGGAGGTGTGCGATGGAAATGCGTGACAAAACCGTGTTCATCACCGGCTCAACCGACGGTGTCGGCCGCTACGTTGCGAAGAGGCTCGCCATCGGCGGCGCCAGCGTGCTGGTCCACGGGCGCGACAAAGCGCGCGGGGCATCGCTGATCGAAGAGATCAGGCGGGCAGGAGGCCGCGAGCCCATTTTCTATCAGGCCGACCTGTCCTCGCTTGCCGAGACGCGAAAACTCGGCGAGGCCGTGCTCGCGAACCACAAGCGGCTCGACGTCTTCATCAGCAATGCCGGGATCGGCTCGCAGAACGAGGGATCCGCGCGGCAGACCAGCAGGGACGGCTATGAGCTGCGCTTTGCCGTGAACTACCTTGCGGGTTTCCTGCTCGCGCGTCTGTTGCTGCCGCTGTTGAAGGCGAGCGCGCCGTCGCGGATCGTCAATGTCGCTTCGCTCGGCCAGCATCCGATCGACTTCGACGACGTGATGATCACGAAGAACTACAGCGGCTCGCGCGCTTATGCCCAGAGCAAGCTTGCGCAGATCATGTTCACGATCGATCTCGCAGAAGAGCTGAAAGCCTCGGGCGTCACCGCAAATTCGCTGCACCCGGCAACCTATATGAACACCACGATGGTGCGCGCCGGCGGCATCACCCCGATCTCGACCGTCGAGCAGGGCGGCGAAGCGATCCTGCATCTGGTGTCGGGAGACGATGTCGCCGATGAGAGCGGGCTGTTCTTCAACGGCATGAACGAGGCCAGGGCCAATCCGCAGGCCTATGAGGCGTCGGCGCGGAGACGGCTGCGCGCGCTCAGTCTCGAACTCACGGGGCTCGATAGCGGTCACTGAGCGGCGCCGGCGATTATGGTTAGCGAAAGATTGAGACCAGCGCTGCGCTCAGGCCTGATCCGGCCACTCGGGATTTTACGGGTTCCTCTTCGGCTTAACCTTTACGGGTCTTTAATGGCGGCCACGTAGGGTTTTCCGGCGCGGTCCGGGGTTGGGTCGTGCACCGTCCAGGACAGGCGGTGTGTAGCGTACGCGTTGGAGTCTCCCATGGATATTATGACGGGCGTCGGGCTCGTGATGGGCATCATCGTGATCTCAGCGATGATGCTGATGGGCGGCGACCTGCACATGTTCATTTCCGAACATGCGATGATCATCATTTTCGGCGGATCGATCGCGGCCACGATGATCCGCTTTCCATTGGCCGCGATCCTGCATGGCCTGCCGCTGGGCGCCAAATTCGCCTTCACCATGAGCCGGCTTTCGGCGCGCGATCTCGTCGACGAACTGGCCCGGATTGCCGAGATCGCCCGCAAGCAGGGGCCGGTGGGCCTTGAAAAGGTCGAGACCAACGAGCCCTTCCTGGCCAAGGGAATCCGCTACGTCGCCGACGGCTACGACCTCGAATTCATTCGCGACAATCTCGAACGCGACCGCGACAATTTCCTGATGCATCTCGACGAGGGCAGCAAGATCTACCGCGCGATCGGCGACTGCGCGCCGGCCTTCGGCATGATCGGCACGCTGATCGGCATGGTGCAGATGTTCGCCAACATGACCGATCCCTCCAAGCTCGGCCCGTTCATGGCGACCGCGCTGCTGGCCACGCTCTATGGCGCGCTGGTTGCGAACCTGTTCTGTCTGCCGATCGCCGACAAGCTGCACGGCAAGCTCCTCGACGAGGAAACCAACCGCACCCTGATCATCGACGGCATCCTGATGATCCGCGATTCGAAGAGCCCGGCGCTGGTTCGCGAAATGCTGCTCGCCTATCTCCCGGAAAAGCACCGCGAGGGAGAGGGCGAGCCGGTCCCGGCCTGACCTTCGGCCTGGCAGCGGTCCGGAGCTTCACCCGATGGCCAAGAAAAAGCGTGGCGACGCACATACCGGAGGTCACGGCTGGTTCGTGACCTTCGCCGACCTGATGGGGTTGATGATGAGCTTCTTCGTGATGCTCGTCGCCTTCTCCAGCATGGACAACAACAAGCTGAAGATCGTCGCAGGCTCGATGCGCGACGCCTTCGGCTCGCAGACCAATGTGCGCTATTCCGGTATCATCGAATCCGACGGCCTGCCGACGCGGCCGAAGTTGAAGAACGTCGAGCATATCTCGCCGGAGGAGACGTCGGACCGGCCGACGCCCGACGAGAAGGAGCGCAACCAGGAGAACGGCGCCAAGCTGCACACCGACCGCGCCTTCGCGCTCGCGTCCGCTTCGCTGCGGCAGGCGCTGCAGGACATGCCGGAATTGACCGAAATGTCCAAGCACATCATGTTCGAGGAAACCAAGGAGGGTCTCAACCTCGAGATCATCGACCAGGACGGCCGCTCGATGTTCGCCGACGGCTCCAAGGTACCTTACGACCGGACACGGCGGCTGATCCAGAAGCTCGCCGGGCCGCTCAAGGCAACGCCGCTGCGCGTATCCATCGTCGGCCACACCGCCGCCGGTTTCGTGCCGGCGCGCAGCGACTACGGAGCGTTCGACCTGTCGGCGGACCGCGCCAACGCGGTGCGCCAGATCCTGGAGCGCGAAGGGCTGCCCCCCTCGCACATCTTCGCCGTCTCGGGCAAGGCCGACAGCCAGCCGTTGTTTCCGGACGATCCTTCGCTCGCGGCAAACCGTCGCGTCACCATCACCTTGATGCGTGAGGATCCGCCGCTGCCGCCCGGCTTGAAGCCGTAATCCGCCGAATTTACTATCGGCCGCCTGTCCAGCCGGAGACCGTTACGCGCTTGTCGCGGGCGCCGCAACCGTTGACAGGGAACGCGGAAGCGTGGATAGCGGCGCCGGATCAAACTAGCAGATGGGGCGTTCCTCCCGCCATGGCTGTCAGCGTCTCATCCAGCGAGGTCCAAGAAGGGCCGGTCACGTCCAACGTCTGGGCCTTGACGCTGGGCAGTATCGGCGTGGTGTTCGGCGATATCGGTACCTCGCCGCTCTATGCGTTCCGCGAGGCAGTCGCCGGCGCGACGCATGGACAGCCGGTATCCCGAATCATCGTCCTGGGTGTGCTGTCGCTGATCCTGTGGGCGCTCTTCATTGTCGTCACGTCGAAATACGTGCTGCTGCTCCTGCGCGCCGACAACAACGGCGAGGGTGGCACGCTCTCGCTGATGGCCCTGGGGCAGCGGGCGCTGGGGCGGAGAAGCTGGCTGTTGCTGGCGCTCGGCGTGGTCGGCGCCTCGATGTTCATCGGCGATTCCATGATCACGCCGGCGATTTCCGTGCTGTCGGCGGTCGAAGGCCTCAAGCTCGCGACGCCCGCACTCCAACATTACGTGGTGCCCGTCACGATCGTCATCCTGGTCGTCTTGTTCTCGGTCCAGCGCATCGGCACCGGGCGGGTAGCTTCCGCATTCGGGCCCGTGATGGTGGTCTGGTTCGCCACGCTCGCCGTGATGGGGCTGGTCCACATCAAGGATGACCCATCTGTACTGGCGGCGATCAATCCCTATTACGCGCTCCAGTTCCTGCTCACGCATGGCACCATCGGGCTGGTGACGCTGGGAGCGGTGTTCCTGGCCGTCACCGGCGGTGAGGCGCTTTATGCCGATCTCGGCCATTTCGGCCGCAAGCCGATCCAGTCCGGCTGGCTGTTCTTCGTGCTGCCGTCGCTTCTGCTCAATTATTTCGGGCAGGGAGCGCTGGTGCTCTCCGATCCATCCGCGATCGAGAACTCGTTCTATCGGATGGTTCCCGACTTCCTGCTGCTGCCGTTGGTGGTGCTTGCGACCGCGGCCACCGTGATCGCGAGCCAGGCCGTCATCACCGGCGCCTATTCGCTTGTCCGGCAGGCGGTGCAGCTCGGCCTGCTGCCGCGTTTCGAGGTGCGCTACACCTCGGAGTCCCATGCCGGGCAAATCTACCTGCCGCGCGTCAACCGCTTGCTGCTGGTCGGCGTCCTCTTGCTGGTGCTGATGTTCCACACCTCGAGCGGACTGGCATCGGCCTACGGCATCGCTGTTTCGACCACCATGGTCGCCGACGGCATCATGGGCTTTGTGGTGATCTGGAAATTGTGGAACTGGCGCGCAGCGACCGCAGCCGCGGTGATCGTGCCGTTCGTGGTGGTCGACATGACGTTCCTGAGCGCCAATCTCCTCAAACTGTTCGAGGGCGCCTGGGTGCCGCTTTTGTTCGGCGCAGCCATGGCGGCCATGATCTGGACCTGGCGGCGCGGGACGGCCATCCTGATCGCCAAGACCCGGCGCATCGAGGTGCCGCTTGACGACCTGATCAAGAGCCTGGAGAAGCGGCCGCCGCATATCGTCAAGGGCACCGCGGTTTTCCTCACCAGCGATCCCGGCTTCGTGCCGACCGCGCTGCTGCACAATCTCAAGCACAACAAGGTGCTGCACGAGCAGAATGTCATCCTGACCATCGAGACGGCGCAGACGCCGCGCGTCGATGTTTCCGAGCGCGTCTACATGGAACGTATCAGCGACAAGTTTTCCAAGGTGCGCCTCAGGTTCGGCTTCATGGAGTCGCCGAACGTCCCGAAGGCGCTGGTGATCGCCCGCAAGCTCGGCTGGCAGTTCGATATCATGGCGACGTCATTCTTCGTGTCGCGGCGGTCTCTCAAGCCCGCGGCGCAGTCGGGCATGCCGATGTGGCAGGATCACTTGTTCATCGCCATGAGCCGCTCCGCCAACGATGCCACCGACTATTTTCAGATTCCGACGGGGCGGGTGGTTGAGGTCGGCACCCAGGTAACTATCTGACGGGCGCACGATTGTGGCTGGTTAAACGATCGAGCTATGTGTAAAATGCATGGAGGCAGCCCATTTCTCGCCTAACCTATGCATTCGAGCGGGGATATAGGCCTGCGGCGCTGTTTCATTGTGCAGTGAACAATAGAGGCTCCCTCCCATGTCGTCCGAGAGTGCGGTCACCGCGGCGGAAACGCCCGCGGCCAGTGGACATGGAGAGGCGCATTCCACGGCAGGGTTCGGAGCGCTGACGCTCGGCAGCATCGGCGTCGTCTACGGAGACATCGGCACCAGCCCGCTCTACGCCCTGCGCGAAGCCGTTGTGGCGGCCAGCGAGCACAGTGGCGTCGCCACGACGCAGGCGGTGCTCGGCGTGCTGTCCCTGATCCTGTGGGCGCTGATTGTCGTCGTCACGCTCAAATATGTGGTGATCCTGCTGCGCGCCGATAACCATGGCGAGGGTGGAACGCTGGCGCTGATGGCGCTGGCCGAACGCGCCGTTACCAAGGGCGCCGGCGCGGTCGTGATGCTCGGCATCATCAGCGGGGCCTTGTTCTACGGCGACGCGGTGATCACGCCGGCGCTGTCGGTGCTGTCGGCGATCGAAGGCATCAAGCTCGTCACCGCGACCTTCGAACATTATGTCGTGCCGGTCACGGCGTTGATCCTGGTGGTGCTGTTTGCCGTGCAATCCCATGGCACAGCGCGGGTCGCCGCATTTTTCGGACCGATCATGTGCGTCTGGTTTGCGGTGCTGGCGATTGCAGCCGTGCCGCAGATCATCAAGCATCCCGAGGTCCTTCTGGCCTTTAATCCGCTGTATGCGGTCTCCTTCATGCTTCATCACGGTGTGATCGGGTTCGTCACCCTCGGCGCGGTGTTTCTCGCCGTCACCGGCGCGGAAGCGCTCTATGCCGATCTCGGGCACTTCGGCAAACGGCCGATCCAGTTCGCCTGGATGTTCATCGTGCTGCCGGCGCTGGTGCTGAATTATATGGGGCAGGCCGCGCTCGTCATCGTCGATCCCAAGGCGATCGAGAATCCGTTCTTCCTGATGTTCCCGGATTGGGCGCTGATCCCGATGGTCGTGCTTGCCACCGTCGCGACCGTCATTGCCAGCCAGGCCGTCATCACCGGCGCCTATTCGCTGACGCGCCAGGCGATCCAACTCGGCCTGCTGCCGCGTTTCGAGATTCGCCATACCTCGGAAGCCCATTCGGGGCAGATCTTTATTCCCCGCATCAACCGGATGCTGCTCATCGCGGTGCTGTTGCTGGTGCTGATGTTCCGCTCCTCCAGCGCGCTGGCCGCGGCCTATGGCATCGCGGTGACCGGCACCATGGTGGTCACGGGCATGATGGGCTTTGTCGTGGTGTGGAAGGTTTGGCGATGGTCGCCGATCGCCGCCGCCGCGCTGATCGCGCCCTTCCTGTTTCTCGACTTCACCTTCCTGACGGCAAACCTTCTGAAGGTGCTTGAGGGCGGCTGGGTGCCGCTGGCGCTCGGCGGCGCCGTGATGGCGCTGATGATCACGTGGCGGCGCGGCAGCCGGCTGTTGTTCGAGAAGTCGCGCAAGCTGGAATTCCCGCTCGCCGATCTGGTGGCGATGCTGGAGAAGCGGCCACCGCAGCGCGTCTCGGGCACGGCGGTGTTCCTGACCAGCGATCCCGCCAGCGCGCCGACCGCGCTGATGCATAGTCTAAAACACTACAAAGTGCTGCATGAGAAGAACGTCATTCTCACCATCGAGACCGCGCCGACGCCGCGGATCGACCCGTCCGAGCGGGTGCGAATGGAGCAGATCAGCCCGACTTTCTCCAAGGTGACGCTGCGCTTCGGCTTCATGGAATCGCCGAATGTGCCGAAGACGCTGGCGATCGCCCGCAAGCTCGGCTGGCAGTTCGACATCATGTCGACCTCGTTCTTCCTGTCGCGGCGCTCGCTCAAGCCCGCCGCGCATTCCGGGATGCCGCGTTGGCAGGACCATCTGTTCATCGCGCTCAGCCGCGCCTCCAACGACGCCACCGACTATTTCCAGATCCCGACCGGCCGCGTCGTCGAGGTCGGAACGCAGGTCACGATCTAGCTTTTTGCTGGTCCTAAGCTGTTTGCGGTGCTTGATTTTCCCCGCGCAAGAGGCGACTTTGCGCCCGAAACGGGGGCCGGCTGAGCCCAAGAACTGAGCCCAAGAATTGTCTGGAGAACGCGCGTGGCCGACCACAAGGTGCATGATCTAACGCCTCAGGAAGTGTCGAACGGGATAGCGGATGGACGCTATCTCCTGGTCGACGTCCGCGAGCCCAACGAGGTCGCCGCTGAGGCCTATCCGGATGGCGTCGTCGTGCCGCTGTCGACGTTTGATCCGGACGAGATTCCGGATCCGCAGGGCAAAGAGGTCGTGTTTGCCTGCCGCTCAGGCAAGCGCTCGGTGACGGCATCGCTCGCGGCGCAGGCGGCGGGGTTGCCTTACGACAAGCATCTGGCAGGGGGCATATTGGGCTGGAAGGCTGCGGGATTGCCGACCAAGACGGGCGGCTGACTTTCCATGACTTCCATGAACAAGGTCTTCGCAGACCTTCCCGTCACCATTTTCGAAGCGATGTCGCAGCTCGCGCGCGACAACAACGCCATCAATCTCGGCCAGGGCTTTCCGGACGATCCCGGTCCGGAGGACATCCGTCGCGCGGCCGCGGATGCTTCCGTCAACGGCTACAATCAGTACCCGTCGATGATGGGTATCCCCGAGCTCAGGCAGGCGATCGCCACCCATTACGGCCGCTGGCACGGACTTGACCTCGATCCCATGACGGAAGTCATGGTGACCTCGGGCGGCACCGAAGCGCTCACATCGTCGATCCTCGCGATGGTCGAACCGGGCGATGAAGTGGTCGTCTTCCAGCCGGTGTACGATTCCTATCTGCCGATCATCCGTCAGGCCGGAGGCATTCCGCGCCTGTTGCGGCTGGAGCCGCCGCACTGGCGGCTGAACGAGGAGATGCTGCGGAGCGTCTTCAACCACAAGACCAAGGCGGTGTTGTTCAACAATCCGCTCAATCCGTCCGCCGTGGTCTATCCGCGCGAAGACCTCGAACTGCTTGCGCGGTTCTGCCAGCAATTCGACGTGGTCGCGATCTGCGACGAGGTCTGGGAGCACGTGATCTTCGATGGCCGCGAGCACATCCCGCTGATCACGCTGCCGGGCATGCGGGACCGCACCATCAAGGTCGGTAGCGCCGGCAAGATCTTTTCGCTCACCGGCTGGAAGATCGGTTTTGTCTGCGCCGCGCCGCCGCTTCTGCGGGTTGCCGCCAAGGTGCATCAGTTCCTTACCTTCACCACCGCGCCCAACCTGCAGGCGGCGGTGGCCTATGGGCTCCGCAAGACGGATGCGTATTTTCACGATATGCGCAAGGACCTGGCGCGGAGCAGGGATAGGCTGACAAAGGGACTGGAGAGTCTCGGCTTTCCCGTCCTGAAATCGCAAGGTACCTATTTCCTCACCGTCGACCTGTCTCCGCTCGGGCTCAACGAGACCGACGAGGCGTTCTGCCGGCGCATCGTGACCGACTACAAGGTGGCGGCGATCCCCGTCTCGGCCTTCTACGAAAAGGACCCGGTGACCTCGGTCGTACGTTTTTGCTTTGCAAAGAAGGATGCAACCCTCGACACTGCGCTCGAGCGTCTGTCGGACGCGGTGCACCGTCGAAAGAGGTAGAGAGATGCACGGGCAGGGCCGTCATTCAATTTGTCTCGCCGCCCTGTTTGCCGCGGCTCTGCTCGTCTCCTCATCCGCCCGCGCCGAGGAACGCACGGTCAATTTCTACAATTGGTCGAACTATATGGCGCCGGGGGTGCTGGAGGACTTCACCAAGGAGACCGGCATCAGGGTGGTGTACGACACCTTCGATGCCAACGAGACGCTGGAAACGCGGCTGCTTGCGGGCAAGTCCGGCTACGACGTCGTGGTGCCGACCGGCTATTTCCTGCAGCGCCAGATCACCGCAAAGGTCTTCCTCAAGCTCGACAAGTCGAAACTGCCGAACCTCGCCAATGCCTGGCCGGTGGTGACCAAAGAGCTCGCGACCTACGATCCCGGCAACAACTACGCCGCCAATTACATGTGGGGCACCACCGGCATCGGCTACAACGTCCAGATGGCGCAGAAGATTCTCGGCCCCGACGCCAGGATCGATAGCTGGGACATGGTGTTCAAGCCGGAGAATCTCGCGAAGTTCAAGGATTGCGGCATCCATATGCTTGATTCCGCTGACGACATCCTGCCCGCGGCCTTGAACTATCTCGGCATCGATCCGAACTCCACCAAGCAGGCCGATCTCGAGAAGGCCGCTGACCTCGTCAGCAAGATCAGGCCTTATGTTCGCAAGTTTCATTCCTCGGAATATCTGAGCGCGCTCGCCTCCGGCGAGATCTGCTTCGTGGTGGGCTGGTCGGGCGACATCATGCAGGCGCGCAGCCGCGCGGTCGAAGCCAAGAACGGCATCGAAATCGGCTACGCCATCCCGAAAGAGGGCGCGCAGATGTTCTTCGACAATCTCGCGATTCCTTCGGACGCCAAGAACGTCGCCGAGGCCTATGAGCTGATCAACTACCTCTACCGGCCGGACGTCGCTGCGAAGAACTCGAACTTCCTGTCCTACGCCAACGGCAACCTGGCCAGCCAGAAGCTGATCGATCCGAAGATTCTCAACGACAAGAACATCTACCCGGACGAAGCGACCCAGAAGAAACTGTTCGTCATCACCGCGCGCGACCCGGCCACCCAGCGGATCATCAACCGGCTCTGGACCAGGGTGAAGACGGGGAAGTGAGGCTCGCTGCCGCGGTCATTGCGAGCAGCGCAGCGACGAAGCAATCCGTATCTCCGCAAGTGGCGCAATGGATTGCTTCGCTTACGCTCGCGATGACGCGCTAAGGCAGCAGTCGGCTCACCGCCAGCGGCGGTGCAGCCAGAGCCACTGTTCCGGATATTCGCGCACCCAGCCTTCGATCACGTTGGTGACGGCCTGCATCGTGCCCTGAATATCGATCTGCCCGGACGCGTCGAACACGGGCTTCACTTCCTCCGACAGCTCGCCGCGGAAGCGATTGTCGGGCAGGCGGATGATGCGGGCGCCGTGGATCGGGCATTCCACCTGACGCCGGAGTCGCGCCAGCGTCGGGTTGGCCTTGGTCTTGCGGCCGAAGAAGGTGACCTCGACCCCGTTGGTCAGATATTGGTCGACGAGCATGGCGACGTGCTTGTTGTCTTGCAGCGCCTGCGCAAGCCGGAGCGGCGCGTCGCGACCGGCGGGGATCAGCGTGCCCATCTTGATCGCGCGGATCTTCTCGATCGCACGGTCGGCGGCTTCGCTATTCGGCCGGCGGAACAAAATCGCGGTGTCGAGCCCGTGCGCGACAGCCGCCAGCGCCGGCAATTCCCAATTGCCGAGATGCGCGGCAAAGATCAGCGCCGGCTTGCCGTCGTCCCTGATCTGATCGAACAGCTCCATGGTCCGCGGCGACAATTCGATGCGGCTGTTCTCGGGATGGTCGCGGTCGTAGTCCCAGATATGGTCGAGATGGGCGAATTCGGCGCCGATGCGGCCGAGATTGTCCCAGACGCCGGCCAGGATCTTCTCGATCTCCTCAGGCGATTTTTCCGGAAACGCGGCCTTCAGATTCTCGCGTCCGATCCGGTCCTCACGCAGCCTGCGACCGATGAAATGCGCGGCGCGCCCGAAGAAATCGGCAGTCTTGAACGGATCGAAGCAGCGCGTGGTGCGCAACAGCGCGATCGTCAGCGCGCCCACCGCCGCCTCGCCCACGGGCTTGACGGCGTCGCGAAGGCGCGCGCGGGCTCGAAGGAGCTGGAGGCGGTTCATCGCGACAAGCGGCGCAGCGTTTGGTTGAGCATGATCTCTTCGGAAAACCGGAGATCAGTTCTTCCGATCATGCTCTAGGCCGGCTCGCGCGTCAGGATCAATGAGGCGTTCTGCCCGCCAAAGCCGAACGAATTGGACATCACGGCAGTGACACGGGCGTCGCGCGCCTTGTTGCCGACCACGTCGAAATGAATGGTCGGATCCGGTACGTCATAGTTGATGGTCGGTGGAATCCGCTGATGCTCGAGCGTGAGCAGCGAGAATACCGCCTCGACCGCACCGGCCGCGGAGATCGTGTGGCCGACCATCGATTTGTTCGACGACACCGGAATCTTCGAGATCTGCTCGCCGAAGACCGCCGAGGTCGTCAGATATTCCATCTTGTCGTTCTCGGGCGTCGCTGTCCCGTGCGCGTTGATGTGGTCGATCTGGTCCGGCTCCATCCCGGCGTCCGCCAGCGTCTTGCGCATGCAGCCGATGATCGGCTTGCCGTCCGGGCTCGAGCGGGTGCGGTGGAACGAATCAGTCAGTTCGCCGCAGCCGGCGACGACACCCAGGATCCTCGCGCCGCGCGCGGTGGCCGCCTCATAGCTCTCCAGCACCAGCGCGCCGGCGCCTTCGGCCATCACGAAGCCATCGCGATTCTTGGAGAAGGGCTTGGAGGCACCCTGCGGCGGATCGTTCTGCGTCGACAGTGCCGAGAGCAGGGAGAAGCGGACTACGGCCTCGGGATTTACCGAGCCGTCGGTTGCAACGCAGAGCGCCGCATCCGCCTCACCGCGACGGATCGCCTCGACGCCGAGCTGGATCGCGGTTGCGCCGGAGGCGCAGGCGGTCGACAGCGAGATCGGCGAGCCCTTGGTACCAAAGTTCTCGGCGAGGTATTTTGCGACCGAACCGAACATGAAGCGATCATGATAGGGCGCGAACCTGCCGCCACCGCTCGCGCGCAGCATGTCGTAGTAGTCGAATTCCTTCTTGTCGATCGTGCGCCCGAGTTCGAGCCGCTGCGGCCATTCGGTCTCGACCGGCGCAACTGCGAGGAAGAGCGGGCCTGGAAAGTCACCCTTGCTGCCGATACCGGATTGCGCCAGCGCTTCGTCGGTGGCGATTTCGGCGATGCGCTCGGAAAGGCTGGTCGAGGTGAACGGATCGACGCTGACGAAATCCACCGTTCCCGCCATCGTGGTCCTCAGTCCATCGATCGGAAAACGGGTGACCGTCTTGATGCCGGATTCGCCGGCAACGAGCTTGGCCCAATTGTCGGCCTTGCCGGCGCCGAGCGATGTGACGATGCCCATGCCGGTCACGACAACGATCGGCCTGCCAAACTTATCGCGTGGTGTCGCCATGCTTCCCCCGTCGATGCTCGCGCGAATGCGCCCTACTTGACGGCCTCAACCAGGGCCATCCCTTCGCCCTGCCAGTGACCGGTTCCCATCACTACAATCTGGGTCGGCGGATCGGATTTTTCAACCTCGAAGCCGGTCGGATCGTTCGGCGGAAACAGCGCGCCGCGTGAGACCGAGAGCGCCGCCAGGGCAACGCCGAGCGGGAATTGGGCCTCCACGGTGTGGCCGAACATTGTTCCGGTGGCGCGCACGGCAAGGCCCTGGTGTTGGCGCAGGAACGCGCGCTCCTCTGACGTGACGGGCTCGGCGCCGGTCGCGCCGGTGACCATCACGCCGACATCGTCGTCGACGCCGAGTTTCGACCATAGCGCCTCCAGAGACTTCGTCACCGCGCCCGGCTGTTTGCGCTGTGCGAGATCGGCGACCACCTTGGAGAGCTTGGCATAAGGCTTGGCGCCGCGCGCCTCGGCGTGCTCACGGGATTCCAGCACCAGGAACGCGCCGGCGGAACCAAGCGCGAATCCGCTGTTGTTCTCGCGGGCCCAGACCGGAGTGAACTCGCCGGTCAGGTTGAAGTCGCCGAATTCGAAGAGGACGAGCAGGTCGAGGCGTTCGCCATTATAGGCGCCCCCGACCAGCGCAATGTCGCTCTGGCCGGCCTCGATGCGCGCCAGCGCAATCCGCGCCGCATCGATGCTGGAGGCTTCCTCGCCCATGAAAGTGCGCGAGGTGCCGCGGACGCCATGAACGATCGCGATATTGCCTGCGAGCAGGTTGGAGAGCTGCGCCAGGAACAGCGTCGGGCGCAGCTCGCTCATCAGCCGCTCGTTGAGGAAGCCGGGGCTGAAATTGCCACGCGCATCGGCGTTCAGGATCGCCGTATCGACTGCGAGGTCGCGCTCGCCGCCGCCGGCCGCGACGATCATGTCCATGCGGGACAGGATTTCCTGATTGCCTTTGACGCCGGCCGAATCCAGCGCCATCCCCGCAGCATAGGTGCCGATGCGCTGCCAGGCTTCCATCTGGCGCTGGTCGCCCTTCTTCGGGATCTGCGCGTCGAAACTGACCGGGGCGAGCGGATGGACGATATAGGGCGCGAACCGCTTGTCGTCGATGTTGATGCGCTTGGCGTTGAGCGCATCCCAATGCGCGTCCAGTCCTTCGCCGAGCGACGAAAGGACGCCAATGCCGGTGATCCAGACTTCCTTCCGCTCAGTCATGCGTCAGCGCCTGCAGCGGAAAGCCGATCTTCTTGGCCATCGCGTCCATGTGCACGCGAAGATCGGGATGGGGGAAGGGGATGTGGCGGAACGTCAGATCGGCGCTGCATTTCAATTCCTTGCCTACCCGAACCTTGGCCGACGTCACCGCAAAGCCCGAACCTTCATGCTCGACCTTGGCCTCGATCGTCAGTACCTCGCCCGGGTTGACGAAGCCACGCATCTTGGCTTCCTTGATCATCGCGAGAAAGGGCATCCGCTCGAACTTCATCAGGCCGAGCAGCAGCCAGCCGGACGACTGCGCCATCGCTTCCGTCAGCAGCACGCCAGGCATGATCGGATAGCCCGGGAAATGGCCTTCGAAGATCGTGCTGGTCTGCGGAACGTCAGCTTCCACCACGATCGTCTTGTCGCCGATGTTGAGGTCGACGATGCGATCGATGAGCGTGAAATATTCGAGCTGCATGGGGCGCTCGGTTACGAGCCCGACGCCGTGCCCGTGCCTGCGTTCTTGGCCGCGACCAGTTCGTCGATGCGGTCAGCGAGGTTCTTCAGCACGAAGTACTGCTCGGTCGTGGCCTTGCCGTCGTTGACTTCCTGGGTCCACTTCTCAAGTGGCATCTTGATCCCGAACGCCTTGTCGATCGCAAAGGCGATGTCGAGGAAGTCGAGGCTGTCGATCCCCAGATCGTCGATGGCGTGGCTTTCCGGCTTGATCGTGTCGCGCGGGATATCGCAGGTCTCGGCGATAATGTTGGCGATCTGCTCGAATGTGGAAGACATCACTAAGCCTTTGATATATTGGCGATAAATTCCGGGACGATCGGGAGGCGGCGGGCTGATTTGCCCCGGAATGCCCTGTTCCCCCGGGCGGACTCGAGTGCCCGTATATCGGAGCGGGGCCGCGAGTTCAATGGAGCTTGGCCTTGTCTGTGGAGCCGCTTTGTTGGGCAGCAGATAGGGCTGCGGTTCCAGCGCTAGCCCCTCGGCATCACCGAAATCCGCGCGCAATCGCGCCGGCCCATCAGGACGCAATCCTGGGTTTTGCGCAGGTCGGCGATGCTCACGGCCAACCAGATGCCGATTGCGGTCAGCGCCACCGTGAAAGCGAAGGCCGCGATATTGGCCAGCATGCGCTGGCGGAAGTCGTCGGGCTCCTCGCGCGGGCGCTCGTAATGGGAAAGGTCCCGGGCCACTTGCCCGGGCTTTCCCGCCTCAAGCGGTTGCTCGTGGTGGGCGGGCGGATGGGCGGAGGTGCGCGGCCGGAATTTGAGCACCACGTGCTCACCGTCCGAGCTGATAGGCCGCTGGGTTTTCACTGCCGTCCGTCCGCAGAAGTTGTGATCCTGTTTAGCACGCCGTGCGCGGTCCTCACGTAAAATATTGGTGCGCGCTCTCGCAACCTGATCCCCGCGACACTTCATGGAACTGACAGTGGGGCGATGGGCGCAAGGCATCGCGGCGATGTGTGCGATGCACCTTCGCGCGTCGTGGGGGATCCTCTGTTCACAGCTCATCGAAACGAGAGACCAAGGAATTCAATCCCTGGTGGCGCCGTGCCATAGTGGAACCGGCCCTCGATGGTTTCCGTCGGCAGCAATAGGGAGTTGAACCATGGCAAATACGCGTGAGCCGATTCTCAAGCCGGTTACGATCATGTCCCTGCGCCCGACTCAGATGACGGTCGGCATGAGGGAGGTCAAGGAGAAGCGTCAGCGTTGGCGCGAGCACAAGTCAGCGAAGAAGCGCGCCGAAATGCTCGGCCAGCACATGATCCCGGTGGTGCTCGGGCCCGATGAGCGCCACTACGTCGTCGACCATCACCATCTCGCCCGCGCGCTGCACGATGAGGGCGTCAAGGATGTGCTTGTCACCGTGATCGGCGATCTCACGATGGTCGAGCGCGATGCATTCTGGGGCGTGATGGACAACAAGCGTTGGGTCTTTCCCTATGACGCGAAGGGTGACCGCAGGCATTTTCGCGATCTGCCGAAATCGGTGGTCGACCTGAAGGATGATCCGTTCCGCAGCCTCGCCGGCGAACTGCGCCGTGCCGGCGGCTTTGCCAAGGATACCACGCCATTCAGTGAATTCCTGTGGGCGGATTTCCTGCGCCGCAGGGTCGCCCGCAAGCTTGTGGACGCTGATTTCGACACGGCGATGGAGAAGGCGCTCGCGGCGGCAAAGAGCAAGGACGCGGTCTACCTGCCGGGCTGGTGCGGTCCAGCGTCCGATGACTAGCCGTTTGCCGGTCCCCGTGGTGGCGTGACCGCCGTATCCCGCTCACCGGGATCGTCGTGGCCGCCCAGTGCGCGATGCAGCAATCGCTCAGTGCGGCGGCCGACGGTCAGGAGCACGAGCGCGATCACCAGGGCCGTCGCGACGATCCGCCACTCTCCGGCTCCGGAGACGATCCCGATACAGGCGGCCAGAAAGGCACAGGCGGCGCTCGTCAATCCACGGACGCGGAAGTGTTCTCTCTCATGGACGATGACGCCGGCGCCGAGAAAGCCGATGCCGGTCAAGATGCCCTGGATCACTCGGCTGGTCGCATCGGTGATCTTGCCAACTTCGGTGAACTGCACGGCGACCACCACGACTGTCGCGGTGGACAGTCCGACGATGCCGAGCGTCTTCAGGCCGATCGGCTTTCCGCGCAGATCGCGATTGAGGCCGATCAGGGCGCCCGCCAGCGTGGCGACGCCAAGGCGCAGGATGATGTCGCTCCATTCAAGCACGCGGCATACCTCGGTGGCCGGCTATTTCGGCAACCGTCCCATCATGTAGAACTCCTCGTTCGGGCGCATCGCGGTGAAATTCGCCATCCGGTTTGACAGTGCAAAGAAGGCGGCGATCGCCGCGATGTCCCAGATGTCGTCGTCACTGAACCCGTGCGCTTCGAGCGCGCTGAAAGCGGTCTCCGAGATCGTGCTCGCCTCGCGGCTCACCTTCATCGCAAAATCCAGCATGGCGCGTTGGCGCGGCGTGATGTCGGCCTTGCGATAGTTGACGGCGATCTGGTCGGCGATCAGCGGATTCTTGGCGCGGATACGCAGGATCGCGCCATGCGCGATTACGCAGTAGTGGCACTGGTTGGCGGCGCTCGTTGCCACCACGATCATTTCCCGCTCGGCCTTGGAGAGGCCACTGTCCTTCTCCATCAGCGCGTCGTGATAGGCAAAGAAGGCGCGAAACTCGGCCGGGCGAAAGGCGAACGCCAGGAAGACGTTCGGCACGAAACCGGATTTCTCCTGCACTGCGAGGATACGCTCGCGGATATCCTCGGGCAATTTGTCGAGGGAAGGCGTGGGAAAGCGTGTTGCGATCGGCTCAGTCATGGGCGGGTTCCGGCTCAAGGCAATGCAGCTTGGCCGGAACCATAGTCGATGACGGCGCGAGCGCAAGCGCCCGGCTGAAAGCGCTCAGCGCAATGGCTTCTTCAGGAGCGAGAAGCGGTCCGGATCGAGTCCCATCGAAGGCTGCAGCATTGGCGCATCCAGCGTGGTGCTGCGCGCGGCGGGCCGCTCGCTGATCGCGGGGTCGTTGGGCACGTCGCGGTGCGAGGTCGCGCCGCGCCAGCGCTCCAGGACGGCCGAGACGAAATGCATGTCGTGGCCGGCGGCAACCGACGGCACGGTCGCGATGGTGGCTTCGCTGCGCGGAAGCTGATGCGGCGGCACCTCCTTGAAGCGCAGCCGCGTCGGCAGCGCCACGCCCTCGCCGAACGCCAACACCTCGCGAGTGCCGAGCGAGGGCACGAACGACAGCAGGTTGGCCGCGGCGTCGGAAACCGCCGAGCGCAACAGCGCCTGGTCGCGGTCGTTGGCGAGCCGCATCGTGAATAGCGTGTTACACTGGGAGATGATGGTGGCATCCAGCTCGGCCGGGCGCTGGGTGACGAGGCCGAGATAGACACCGTATTTGCGGCCTTCCTTGGCGATACGGGAGACCGCCTTGCGGGTCGGGCCAAAGCCGATATTGCGGTCGGCGGACGCGTAGCGGTGCGCCTCCTCGCAGACGAACAATAGCGGCGAGACGCCGTCGCTCCACAGCCCGAAATCGAATGCCATCCGGCAGAGCACGCTCACGACGGAATCGATGACCTCGGCCGGGAAGCCGGCGAGCTGCATCACTGTCATCGGCTTGCCGTTGGCGGGCAGGCGGAACAGGTGGCTGATGACCTCCGCCATGGTGTCGCCGCCGACATTGGCGTTGTCGAACATGAAGGCGTAGCGCGGATCGTTGCGGACGGTTTCGATGCGCGAGATCAGCTTGTGATAGATGATGCGCGAGGAGCGGTTCTCGAGCTTGCCCATGCGCTCGTCGATCAGCGCGATCAGGTCGACAAGACGATACGGCACCGGCGTGTCGACGGTGTAGCCGATCTGCTTGGGATCGATGCGCTTCAGTCCGATACGGTCGGCGTTCTGGTATTGGGTGTAGATGCCCTTCGCCATCGGGATGACTTCGGCAAGGATGTCGAGTTCTTCCGGCACGCCGGGGCGGCCGCCGAACAGCACGTCGACGATCTCTTCGAAGTTGAACAGCCAGAACGGCAGCTTCAGGTTGCGCGGGTTGAGCACCTGGGCGCGGTCGCCGAAGCAGCGCCCGTATTCGTTGTGCACGTCGAGCAGGAAGATGCGCAGGGTCGGCCGCGACTTCAGGATCTCGTTGAGGAGCAGCGACACGCCGGTGGACTTGCCGACGCCGGTCGAACCGAGCACGGCGAAGTGCTTGGACAGCATTTCCTCGATATCGACATAGGCGGTGACTGAACGATCCTGCTGCAGAGTGCCGACATTGATCTGGTCCGAGCCGCTCGGCGCATAGATCGTACGCAGTTCCTCTGCGCTGATCAGGTCTACGGTGTCGCCGATGGTCGGGTAGTTGGTGACGCCGCGCTGGAATTTGGGACGGTCGCCGCCGAGGATTTCGCCGAGCAGGTCGACGGAGGCGGTTGCGATATAATTGTCGGATGTCGGCAGGTCCTCGCAGCTCACCTCCGTGATCATGGCGACGATCACGGAAGACGCACTCCGGATGCTGACGAAGCGGCCGACGGTCGCGCGCACTTCCGAAAACGGCATCTGGCTGGTTGCCAGGAGTCCGACGCGGGCTTGCGAGCCGCGCACCGAAATCACACGTCCAAAGGATGTCACAGTTCCGGACCCGGGATATTGTGAGATTGAGGTGGGCTCTCACTATGGGAAGCGGGGCTGGACAAAGGGTTAAACCGACGCCGTTCCGAATTTGCTAAATCCACATCATCTGAGTGAGGATTTACCTCTGGGCGATTAGCGAGGGAGCCAAGTTGTACGGAAAATCAGGGTTTTCTCGTTGGAACTCGGTTTGTGGCTCCGGTTAACGATCGATTTACCACTTCAGCAGAGCGCGATACCGTCAGCCATGCGCGCCGCACCACTTTGATCGGGGCAGGGTGGAGGGGGGCCGATGGCACCGCGTATCGACTTTACCAGCGAAGAATTTTTCCGCGATCCGGCGACCGCCGTTGCGGCGCTGCGAGCCCGAGCGCCTGTGGTCGCCACGCGATTTCCGATCGTGGGCAAGGTCTGGGTCACCACGACCTATGAGACCACCGCACAGATGCTGAAGGATTCCTCCACCTTCACGCTGCGCAAGGAGGACGGGGCGCTCGCAGGACTGCAGTGGTGGATGCCGAAATCCATCGCGACGATCGCCAACAGCATGTTGACGAAGGACGAGCCGGATCACAGCCGGTTGCGCGGCATCGTCGATGAGGCGTTCCGCCGTCGCGCCGTGCTCGGGATGGAGCCGCACATCCGGGCGATCGCGGACGGCCTTGCGGACCAACTGTTCGCATGGGGCAGCCCCGCCGATCTGGTGCAGCGCTATGCGCGCATCCTGCCGCTCTCCGTCATCTGCGAGCTGCTCGGCCTACCGGCGGCCGATCGGCCGAAATTCATCGGCTGGGCGAATGCGATAGGGCAGATTACCAGCACCTTCGGCTTCCTGCGCATGCTGTTCACCTTGGGGAAGATCCGACGCTACCTGGAGGAGCGGCTGCAGGCTGCGCGCAAGGAGGGCGGTGAGGGGCTCATTGCCGAACTGGTGCAGGTCGAAAGGGAAGGCGGCCGCATCACGCCGGACGAAATGGTGTCGATGGTGATGCTACTGCTCGGCGCGGGTTCCGAAACCACCACGCATCTGATCAGCGGATCCGTCTTCGAACTGTTGAAGAACCCCGAGACGCGTGACTGGCTGGAGGCCGACTGGAACCGCGCCGCCCTCGCGATCGAGGAATTCCTGCGCTTCGTCTCGCCGGTGCAATTCTCGAAGCCGCGCTATGTGCGACACGATGTCGAGCTTGGCGGTGTCGCCCTGAAGAAGAACGATCGCGTGATGGCCATGATCGTGGCGGCCAATTTCGATCCCGCATCGCACGTGCAACCCGAGCAAATGGATCTCGAGCGGCGTCCGAACCGCCACATCTCCTTCGGCACGGGCATCCATTTCTGCCTCGGTCACCAGCTCGCGCGGATCGAGGCGATCTGCGCACTCAAGGCGCTGTTCACCCGCTGGCCAAAGCTTCAGCTTGCGGTTCAGCCGTCGGAGATCCATTGGCGACGCCGTCCCGGGATACGGATGATCGAGAAGCTGCCCGTGGTGCCGAATGCGTGAGCGGCGTAGCCTATCGAGACCATGCTAGCCTGTACGACCGGCCGCCGGGGTCGAAGTTGCGAGGAGGCGGTTCTTGGCAGACATCTGGGCCAGGAAATCGACAGCCGACCTGCTGCAGGAGGCGGCAGGGGTGGAAGGAGACGCACGGGCCTCGCCGCTGCGGCGCACGCTGTCGGCGCTCAATCTCGTCGCGCTCGGGATCGGCGCCGTCATCGGCGCCGGCGTCTTCGTTCTGACCGGACACGCCGCGGCGGCGAATGCGGGACCTGCGGTGACGCTTTCCTTCGCGTTCGGCGCGGTCGCCTGCGCTTTCGCGGGCCTCTGCTATGCGGAGATGTCATCGACCGTCCCGGTCTGCGGCAGCGCCTACACCTTTGCCTATGCGACGCTCGGCGAATTTGTGGCCTGGATCATCGGCTGGGACCTGATCCTGGAATATGCCGTCGGTGCTATCGCGGTCTCGATCGGGTGGTCCGGCTATGCCGTCAGCTTCGCCAGGGATTTCGGCCTTACGATCCCGCCGGAGCTCGCGTCTGCGCCGCTGAGCTATGACGCGACCACGCACGCATGGTCGTCGACGGGCGCGATCTTCAACGTGCCGGCGATGGTCGTCATCGTCTTCATCACGGCGCTGCTGGTTGCAGGGATCAGGGAGTCGGCGCGGTTCAACAATTTCATCGTCGCGGTGAAGCTGATCGTCATCCTGCTCTTCATCGCCTGCACGATCTCCTCGTTCTCGACCGCCAATTGGGTCACCGCGAGCAATCCCGAAGGGGCCTTCATTCCGCCGAATGCGGGCGTCGGCATCTTCGGCTGGTCCGGCGTGTTCCGCGGCGCGGCCGTGGTGTTCTTCGCCTATATCGGTTTCGACGCGGTCTCGACCGCCGCGCAGGAGGCGAAGTCGCCGGAGCGCGACATGCCGATCGGCATTCTCGGCTCGCTCGTGATCTGCGCGGCGCTCTATGTCGCCGTCGGCTTCGTGCTGACCGGCATCGTCCCGTTCGACCGGCTGAACGTTCCCGACCCGATCGCGGTCGGGATCGATGCGGCCGGCGTCGGCTGGCTGTCGCCGGTCATCAAGCTCGGCATCCTGTTCGGCCTGACCTCGGTGATACTGGTGATGCTGCTGGCGCAGCCCCGGATCTTCCGCGCCATGGCTTATGATGGATTGCTGCCGCCGGCGATCGCAAACATCCATCCGCGTTTCAGGACGCCTCATGTCGCCACCATCGGTTCCGGCATCGTCGTTGCCCTTCTCGGCGGGTTGCTGCCGATCGGGCTGGTCGGCGAACTCGTCAGCATCGGCACGCTGTTCGCGTTTGCCGTGGTCTCGATCGGCACCATGGTGCTGCGCGTCGTCGATCCCGACCTGCCGCGTCCGTTCCGGGCGCCGGCGATCTGGCTGGTGGGCCCGGCCGCGGCCGCAACCTCGATCTTCCTGATGCTCAGCCTGCCGATGGACACCTGGATCCGGCTCGCGGTGTGGCTCGTGATCGGCCTTGTGATCTATGCCGCCTATGGCCGGACGCATAGTCGTCTGCAGGCGAACGATCGGCGCTGACACGGCGGAACGATTCGGCCCGGAGCAAATTCCCCCATGACGCTCACGCGATTTTGCAGATGTGAAGGCGTGTTCCTGGCGTTCGGTGATAGCCTGAGATCGATCAACGAGAGCGGCAAGGGAGCGCGTCATGAGCGAGCAAACAATCGCCAACAGCGAACGACGACCATCCCGCCGGCATTTTCTGCAAACAGGTGCGGCGGTCGCAGGCGGGGCCGCCCTCGGCGCGACACCAGGCACCGCGGACACCAGCAACCTTCCGCCCAACATTCCCGAATGGATGAAGGCGCCGGGCGCACCGATGGGCGATCAGCCCTATGGCACGCCGTCGGTCTATGAGAAGGGCGTCGTCAAGAACATCTCCAAGACGCTGCCGCAATATATCTCGACCTCCGGCCGTACGCCGCTGCAGGAGCTCGACGGCATCATCACGCCGAACGGGCTGTTCTACGAACGTCATCACGGCGGCGTGCCGACAATCGATCCGGCGCAGCACAGGCTGATGCTGCATGGCCTGGTCGACCGTCCGTTGATCTTCACGATGGACGACATCCGTCGTTTCCCGTCGCAGTCGCGAATCCATTTCATCGAGTGTTCCGGCAATCCCGTCTACACCAAGCCCTATGGCAAGACCGCGTCTGACCTCGTCGGCCTCGTGAGCTGCGCCGAGTGGACCGGCGTGATGCTGAAGGACGTCCTTGACGAAGCCGGCCTGCAGAAGGAAGCGAAGTGGATGGTGGCCGAGGGCGCGGATGCGGCGGCGATGACGCGATCGATCCCGATCGAGAAATGCCTCGACGACGCCATGCTGGTCTACAGCCAGAACGGCGAGCGGCTGCGCCCTCAGCAGGGCTATCCGTTGCGCCTCTTGCTGCCGGGCTTCGAGGGAAACATGAACATCAAATGGCTGCGGCGGCTGAAGGCCGTCGCGGAGCCTGTCTATTCGCGCGAGGAGACCTCCAAATATACCGACCTGATGCCCGACGGAACGGCACGCGAGTTCACCTTCACCATGGAGGCGAAATCGATCATCCTGCGTCCCTCGGGTGGACAGAAACTGAACGACACCGGCTTCCATGAGATATCCGGCATCGCCTGGAGCGGGCACGGCAAGATCAAGCGCATCGAGATTTCGGTCGATGACGGCAAGAGCTGGCAGACGGCCAAACTTCAGGAGCCGGTCCTGACCCGCGCGCTCACCCGCTTTCGCCTGCCTTGGCAGTGGGACGGCACTCCCGCCGTGATCCAGAGCCGCGCGATCGACGAGACCGACTATGTGCAGCCGACGCTCGCCGAATTGCTCGCGGTTCGCGGCGTCAATCATTACTACCACAACAACGCGATCTGGCCGTGGCGCATTACCGCGAATGGGGAGGTGAGCAATGCGCTGGCTTAGATCGCATGTCGTGCTGCTGGCCGCCGTGATCGCCGGGCTCGCTGCTGCCGCGCAGGCCGAGGAGTCTTTCCATATCGGACGCGCGGCGACGCCGGCGGAAATCAAGGGCTGGGACATCGATATCGGCCATGATGGATCGAACCTGCCGCCCGGCAGCGGCAACGTCGAGCGCGGCCGCGTGGTCTTCAGCGAACAATGTGCCACCTGCCACGGCGCCGACGGGCAGGGCGGTGTCGGCGATCGCCTGGTCGGCGGACAGGGCACGCTCGCGAGCGCAAAACCGGTGCGCACCGTCGGCAGCTACTGGCCCTATGCTCCGACACTGTTCGACTATATCCGCCGCGCCATGCCGCAGAACGCGCCGCAGTCGCTGAGCGATGAGGATGTCTACGCGGTCTCCGCCTACATCCTCAATCTCAACGGCCTCGTTCCGGCGGACGCCGTGCTCGACGCGAAGACGCTCGCCGCTATCAAGATGCCCAATCGCGACAACTTCGTTTCCGATCCGCGGCCAGACGTGCGCTAGCTCTACGGCAGCCGCAGCCGAACGGCGCGGAAGCCGGCCGCCGCGCGGATCACGCCGGCACTGAACAGCCGCCATATTGCCGCGCCGAAGCCGAGCGGCGCTTCCGCGCGCGCCGTCCCGGAGAGCGCGTGTCGGGCCATGTCCATCGCGGGCTTCTCGATCCAGCGATAGGTGAGCGCAGCGACGGGGACGACGAGGACCACGGAAAGAACCAGCGCGGCCACCAGCGCCAGCGTTGGTGTTCCCAGCACCACCAGCTTGTCGTCATTGTGCCATGCCACCAGTTCGAGGTGGAGCTTGTGGCCGAGGAAGGAGGCGGCGCTCCGCATGATCTGGAAGATGAAGGTGTGGATCATATAGATCGAATAGGACCACAGCCCGAGCTTCTGCAGCGCAGGCGAGCGCAGCACCGCCGAGATCTTGCCCTGGTCGAACGAGAACACGCAGATCACGACCGCGGCGAGCAGTGGAAACAGATATTGTGGTCCGCCGGATGGAGTAACCAACACGAACACGGCAACCAGCACCGCGCACGAGACCTCCAATATGTTCGGCATGTCGAGCCGGCCGTTGGAATAGAGGCGCAGGTCGTAGACCAGGCATCCCGCGAAGAAGGAGAACATCGCGCGCAGCATGCCCCAATCGCTGGAAACGAACAGCGTGCCTGGCGAACGTTCGTAGAGATGCATTCCGGCCGCAAGACAGAGGCCGAGGAAGATCTCGCGCCGCCGGCGCGGGAACAGCACGACGATGACCGCGAACAGCATCGAGACGTAGAACTCGACCGCCGCGCTCCAGGCGGGGCCGTTCCAGGTCAGGCCGCCATGCAGGTTGAAGGACTGCAGGAACAGGATATTGGTGACGGCTTCATAGAGCGTGTGCCCGGCGCCGAACGGTACCGAATCCAGCGAGAACGAACCGTCGGTGCGCACGAAGATGATCTTGCTCACTTCGATCATTACGAACAGCGCCAGCATCACCATATGCAGCGGCCAGAGCCGCGCGAACCGCATCGCCATGAAGCGGACGCCATCGCCGGCATGCTGAAGGCGCTGGCCATAGGCGTGACAGAGCACGAAGCCGGACAGGGCAAAGAACATGTCGACGCAGAATTGCAGGTTCACGAACGGCTGGGTGCCCTTCAGCGCATGGTAAATAGGGATGTGGAAGAGCACCACGAGCAGCGCGCAGATACCGCGCATTGCATCAAGTGCCTCAAACCGGCCCACGCCCGAAGATGTCTGTCCCGCCATGATACGCCTCTTTCGCCGGCAATGCGTTTGGCATGTCCTTGAGCAAGGCGGGGGCCAGCGCTGATGGCGGAGCGGCGGGGTGGTCGGGGTTCTCTGAGGTTGGTAAATCAGCGGATGATTCGCTTACGCTTGCAATGACGGAGCCGTCATTCCGGGGCATCGCGAAGCGATGAGCCCGGAAAATCCAATTCGCCGCTCGCGCCTGTGGCCAGATGGATTCTCTGATGTGCAATCGCACATCATAGCTCGCGCTGCGCGCGCCCCGGAATAACCACGGCGTATTCGTACGAGCGAACGGCAGGACTACGCTTCTCCCGCGCTCGTTGATTATCGCGCAGCGTGGGACGCTAACCCGCCCCCTTACGATTTCCTCACCAGCTTCCACTTGCCGTCGGCCGTTCGCTTGAGCGCGGGGTCGCTGAGCCGGATGTGGCGCGACAGGAAATCGATGAAGGCGCGCACGCGGGCGGGAAGGGGGCCGGCATGGCCCACATAGACCGCGTGAATATCTTCGCGGTCGCCGGGATTGAGAGTTTGAAGCACCGGAACCAATCGTCCGGCCTCGATGTCCGGACCGATGTGGAACAAAGCAAGGCGCGCCAGCCCGGCGCCGCCCAAAACGAGCCGGCGCACGGCTTCGCCGTCGCTGGCACGGACCATCGGCGGCGGCAGCACCTCTTCGATCCGCTCTCCCTTGCGGAATGGCCAGCCGCGGATCGTGCGCGGAAAGGTCCAGCCGATGCCGCGGTGGTTGGCGAGCTCGGTCGGCGTCTTGGGCGTGCCATGTTTGGCGAGGTAGTCCGGCGAGGCCACGACGACCATGCGGCTGGTCGCGAGCTTGCGCGCGATCAGCCGCGACACCTGCAGCGGGCCGGCCCGGATCGCGATATCAGCGCGCTCCTGCATCAGGTCGATCACGGTATCGGTAAGGACGATATCGAGCGTGATCCCGGGATGCTCGGCAAGGAAGCGCGGTACCAGCGGAAGGATATGCAATGAGCCGAACGGGATGTTGCTGTTGACGGTGAGATGGCCTCGCGGCGTCGCGCCGGCGGCGGCTTCATGTTCGGCTTCCTGGATCTCGGCGAGGATGCGGACCGCACGTTGATAGAAGGCTTCACCTTCCGGCGTGAGCTGCAGCTTGCGCGTGGAGCGGTTGATGAGCCTGACGCCGAGGCGTGCCTCCATCCGCGACACCAGCTTGCTGACGCCCGAGGGCGTGAGCCGCAGGCTCTGCGCTGCGGCAGTAAAGCCGGCGCGATCGACGACGCGGACGAACACTTCCATTTCGCCGGAGCGGTTGGTGTCTGATCGAACCATGTTGAACTGGTGTCACAAATGATTGGACTTGTCGCCCTCTAATTCTCGCAACGTCACAACGCTATTTCCGGGCTTGCCGTCCTTCCAGTCCGGAGCCACGTCCTTGCCCATCGCTGTCCTTGCGCTCACCGCCGGTGCCTTTGGCATCGGTACCACTGAATTCGTCATCATGGGTCTTCTGCTGCAGGTCGCTGCCGACATGCAGGTGTCGGTATCGGCCGCAGGCCTGCTCATTTCGGGTTATGCGCTGGGCGTGTTCGTCGGCGCGCCGATCCTGACGCTGGCGACGCGGCAGATGCCGCGCAAGGCCGTGCTGCTGGCGCTGATGGCCATTTTCACGCTCGGCAACGCCGCCTGCGCGCTTGCGCCGAGCTATGGGTTGCTGATGGCCGCGCGGGTGCTGACCTCATTGGCACACGGCACGTTTTTCGGCGTCGGCTCGGTGGTCGCGACAAGCCTCGTCGCCGAGGACAAGCGCGCTTCCGCGATCGCGACGATGTTCGTCGGCCTCACGGTGGCGACCATTCTCGGCGTGCCGTTCGGCGCCTGGATCGGGCTATCGCTCGGATGGCGCGCGGCGTTCTGGGCGGTCACCGCGATCGGCGTCGGGGCCTTTGCCGTCGTGGCGTTGTTCGTGCCGGGCAGTGTGGGCGAGGACGGCAATGCGGTGAAGGTCCGAGATGAACTGGCGGTGATGCTTCGTCCGCAGGTCCAGCTCTGCCTCGCCATGACGGTGCTCGGCTATGCCGGGGTGTTTACGGTCTTCACCTACATCCAGCCGATCCTCACACGCGTCACCGGATTTTCCGATGCTGCCGTGTCGCCGATCCTCTTGGTGTTCGGGCTCGGGCTGTCGATCGGCAACGTCGCCGGCGGACGGCTGGCCGATCGAGGCCTGCCGCGCGCTCTCATCGGAACGCTGGCAGCGCTCGCGATCGTGCTGGTCGCAATGGCTACTGTCCTTCCGCTGAAGGTCCTGACCATCGTGCTGGTCGGACTGCTCGGCATCGCGGCGTTCGCGACCGTAGCGCCGCTGCAGCTCCGCGTGCTCGAGACCGCAGGCGAAGCCGGACGAACGCTCGCCTCGAGCCTCAACATCGCTGCCTTCAATCTCGGCAATGCTTTCGGCGCCTGGGCCGGCGGGATCACCATCGATCATGGACTCGGTCTCACCGCACTGCCGCTGGTCGCGGCGGCGATCACCTCGGCCGGTTTTGTCCTGGCGCTGTGGAGCCTGCGCCTGGATCGGCCGCAGGCCCGGGCGGCGACCTGTCCTGCGGAATAGGCGCCGGCCGATTTCCACAGTGAAGCTCGAAATAATCCGGCCGGTTTGGTCGAAAGCGAATGGCGGATTACGTTTCTCGCCTTCGTCCTCGAGATATAGCGGAGCGTGGGGCGCAAGGACGCGGACTCATTAAGGCGCAGCCATAGCCTGATTGACGCGAGTTGAACGAAGGCAAGGAGTTGGCAGCGAGCCTGTCGTAACGCGTCGCCACCCGACGACATTGTTTGATCCTGTTGAAGAACCGCCCGACCCGGTTGCGAGCGCGGTAGAGATAGGGGCTGAAGCAGATCGGATCGCTGCGATTGCTTTTCGGCGGGATGTTGGCCCACGCGCCCTTCTTCATGGCAAGCTCTCTAATCCAGTCGGCGTCATTAACCTGCCGACAACCCCAGTTGAATCCGTCGAAAATGACCCACAACGGACATGGTGGCCGCAGAAAAATCACGCAAAGGGGTCGAGGTTCCTCACGAGTGACCCGAGGTCACGGATACCGGCGATTTCAATTTCCTTCCCAGGGAAAGTCCCGCTCCATTTCATGAACTCGCTCCGCGATAAACTCGGCGAAGGCACGAGCTGACGCCTTGGCGGCGCGCCCAGCCGGCAAAATCACGTTGATGTCGGCCGAACCAACTTCCCAGTCTGGTAAGATCCTGACGAGTGCTCCCGACCGCAGCTCAGCCCGAACGCTTCCCTGGCTGGTCGAACAGATACCCAAGCCTGCAACTGCAGCGGCAGACGCTGTTTCCGTCGCGCTGATAACAAACCGTCCTTGGATGCGAACTGAAACAGCCTTTCTGGCTTTACGAAACGACCATGCCTCTGAAGACCCACCCGCAGGTCCCACAATGAGCGTGTGCTTGGTGATCTCAGCCGGCACGGAAGGAACACCAGCTCGCGCCAGGTACGACGGGGCGGCGACGAGAACCCGGTGAAGAGTGCCGATCTTGCGCGCTACAGCGGTGCTATCATCGAGGGAGCCTATCCTGACGGCCACGTCCACGGAATCTTCGATGAGGTTGTGCCGAGCATCGTCGAGTGAAAATTCCATGCGCAGCTTCGGATGCCGATCGCTAAACTTGGCGAGCTTTGGCATGATCGTACGAGAAGCGAAGGACGGAGACGCCGCCACTCTCAGGGTGCCGCGCAACTCACCGGTGCCCCGTGCAGCATGATCGGCTTCATCGAGCGCTGCGAGGATCGCCTCGCACCGAGCGAGATAATCCGCGCCGGCTTCCGTGAGCGTCACAGCCCGCGTGCTGCGCAGCAACAATGCGACGCCGATTTGCTTCTCCAGCGCCGCCACGATCCTGGACGCGGTCGGCTGCGTAATCCCGATCTCGCGCGCTGCCACGGAGAAACTGCCGCTCCGTGCGACCCGCACGAACAGCCGCATTGAGGTGAAGCGATCATTCATACAGATCTCGTATTTATGAAAGTCATTTTTTTAGACTACTCCGAATGTTTGCATGAGCCAAATTATTCACGGTAGCCACGGCTGATAGAGCCAGAAGCAGTTCGCCGACTCCATCAACGCCCTGGTGGGCCTCGACGATCCGTAGGCGTAATGACTTGCGACGCGTCAGCACTTCTGATCCGGGATTTGGAGGGCCCATCATGAACCGCCGCGAATTTCTGACCTCCACCGGCGCCTCGGCTGCTGCAATGACGCTGAATGTAACGGTCGAAGGAAAGGAGGCGACAATGACAGACAATTCCTCGCTCTGGCCCAATGGCGCGCGTCTCGCGATCAGCATTTCCTTAATGTACGAAGGCGGCGGTCAGCCCCTCTCCGGCGCTCCTGGCGTGATCCCCGAACCGATCAAGGACGGCTTGCCGGACATGCCGACTAACGGCGTGTTCCAGTACGGCATCTACGAGGGCACGCCGCGTTTGCTCAACCTGTTCGACAAGCACGGCATCAAGGTCACCGCCTTCATGATCGGGCAAGCGGTCGACAAGGATCCCGCTTTGGCACAAGAGGTCGTGCGTCGCGGACACGAAGCGGCCGCCCACGGCCGCACCTGGTCGGCGAGCTATGATCTGAGCCCGGCTGATGAGCGGCAGTTCATCATCGACAACATGAACAGCATCGAGCGCGCGACCGGCCAAACGCCGAAGGGATGGAGCGCCTATTGGGTACGCAACAGCCCGCACACACTCGATATCCTAAAAGAGCTCGGTTTCACCTACTATTTGGACGAAGCCAGTATGGACGAGCCGTTCATTCTGCCAGTCAGGGGCGGCGATTTCGTCACAGTGCCTTACACTTTCCATTTGAACGACATCGTGTCTTACCCATTCGAGGGCTATAACCCGGCTGCCTATGAGCAGTCGCTCAAGGACGAATTCGATCAGCTTTATGAGGAAGGGGCCAGTCGCCGTCGGATGATGGTGATGGCGGTCCATGACCGCCTCTCCGGTCACGCCAATCGCGTGCGCGCCCTTGATCGCTTTTTCACATACGCAAAGAGCAAGCCGGCCGTCTGGTTTGCCCGTAAGGACGAGATCGCGAATTGGGCGCTGAAGACGCGCGACAAGACCCCGTACCTCGATCGTGGCCCTGTGCAGAAGACCGGTCTTTCGGGGCCGTCGGCCTGATGGAGTGCACGGCTTGGCCGAAGGTTACCGCCGCGTGTGACATTCGGCCGGACAGCGCGATCGACCAGGAGTGGCCATGACTGCCTCGAATATGACGCTGACCTTGATCGGCGGCCCGACTGTCCTCATTCAGATTGACGACATTCGCCTGCTGACGGATCCGACGTTTGACCCGCCCGGGCAGTATCAGGGACCACATAGCCCTGTGAAGCACCTTAAGACCGCAGGGCCTGCCCTTTCGATCGAGCAGATTGGCAGGCTCGACGCCGTGTTGCTGAGCCACGACCATCATTTCGACAATCTCGACAACTCTGGCCGCGCTCTTCTGCCCAGCATCGGTGTGACCTACACGACAAAGTCGGGGGCGCAGCGTCTCGGCGGAAGTGTCGTCGGCCTGAGGCCGTTCGAGACGCGCTCGCTCGAGGTGGGTCGCAGCACGAAGCTGTTCGTGACGGCGACACCGGCACGCCATGGACCGATCGGGGTCGACGCTGGCGACGTGGTTGGATTTGCCCTCGGGGTTAATGAGCCGGGTGATCTCATCTACATCACCGGCGATACTCTCTGGTTCGATGGCACCGCGGACGTTGCGCGCCGCTTCTCTCCAAAGGTTGTCGTGCTGTACACCGGTGCCGCGGAGCCGCGAGGGCGTTTCCGCATGACAATGGGTAGCGAGGATGCTTTGGAAGCCGCGCACGCGTTTCCGAATTCGAGACTGGTCTCGGTTCACAACGAAGGTTGGGGCCACTTGCGGGAGAGCCAGGAACAACTCGCCGATGTCTTCCGCACGTTCGGTCTGGCAAATCGCCTGACTCGAATCGAAAAGGGCATGCCACTCGAATTCGCAGTAGCTTGACAGGAGGCCGAAATAGCCCGAGGCACGCTCTCCACTCGTCATTGCGAGGGGCGAAGCGACGAAACAGTCCAGAGCCTTTCCGCGGAACGATTCTGGTTGCTTCCGCGAAGCCTCTCATCGGGCTGCGCTTTGGAGCGCGGGCTCGCGTCTGCCTAGGCGAGGAAATAGCAAGGCGTTCGTCGCGATGTTCTCCAGTTCGCCAGCGAACACGGTATGCTGTTCTATCCGAAGTTTGACAGTGCGCGGGGACGACTCGCAGCCCAATGTGCGAAGGAGCGGATTTCATCCAAACTCAGCCGGACTCGATGCGGTCGTAATGAGGATACTGCCGAACGTGGCGGAATTGATCCATCGCTCGGGCCGCTGAGCGGCCCATTCACCAGCGGCGACAAGGACAATCCTTCATTGTCGCCGATGGGCGAGATGAAATAGGACCGAGCCATTTCAGCTTCTGGCCCATCGCGATATTGCGCTGCCGCACGAACTCGGCCGCTATAGGGGCAAAGCGGACATTGCGTTCGTTGTATCACGCCGCAGGGTTTATGGGTACACGGCCTAATCCGCCCCACGATGTCTGTTTGGCATCAGAACTTACGGAGGACCTGGACGGGGAAGGTCGCGTTGTTGGTCTGGCCGCTGCCGTCGGTCCAGAAGCAGTCGACCTGATCGTCCTTGACCGTGTCGACCGTCATCAATGACCCGCCTGAGCGCAGGCGGACAAGATCGCCGGGGCGAAATTGGGGCATAGCGGGGCCGGCGGTCGAGATGCCCTGTGAAGCCGCAGCGGCAAATGCTTGAGCGAAGAAAAGTGCATTGAGTGAGAGGATCAAACCGGCACCGATCGAGAAGCGCTTCATCATCGCGAGCATGTCACAGCCTCCGTGTCTTGCAGGGGACAATGAGGTGAGATCCTCAGTCCGCCTCTAGAGCATTGAGCATGATCTTTTCGAAAAACCGGTATCCACTTTTCCGGATCATGCTCTAAATCTGCATTTCGTATTCCGCGCGTACCCGTTCATGACCCGACTCGTTCCTCTGCAGGCGGTCGCGTCGCGTGGGCGGCGGCACGCTCGTCGTGCCATCAGGCGTCAATCGATCGGTCCTCAGATAGCCGACCGCTGCGCGCTTCACTTTTTCAAAGGCGTGGTTCTCGATCTGCCGCACGCGCTCGGGCGAAATGTCCATCCGGCTCGCGAGTTCTGCCAGCGTGGGCGGGTTGTCGGTGAGGCGCCGCGCCTCGAAGACCTGTCGCTCCCGCGGTGTCAGCACCTTGAGCGCGGCTGAGAGTGCGGTCGTCTGCTGGGTCGTCTCGTCCCGCTCTGCCAGTATCACTTCGGCGTCAGGGGAATTATCGACCAGCATCGTCTCCCATTCCGCCGTTTGTCCATCGTCGTCCATCGGCTTGTTCAGGGAAAAATCGCCGCGCAGCCGGCCGTCCATCTCGATCACGTCGGCAGCGGTGACGCCCAGGTGCTCGGCGACCACATTGGCAATTTCCGGCGTGAGCGAGGTCTGGTTGTTCGAGACTTTCCTGATTTCGCTCCTGAGGCGGAAGAACAGTTTTTTCTGAGCGGCGGTGGTGCCGATCTTGACGAGCGACCAGGAGCGCAGGATGTATTCGTGAATGCTCGCCTTGATCCACCATAATGCGTAGGTCGAAAACCGCGAGCCACGGTCCGGCTCGAAGCGTTGCGCGGCAACGACCAGACCGACATTGGCTTCGGCGATGATATCGGCGAGCGGGAGACCATATCCGCGATAATGCCGCGCTACCTTGGCTGCAAGCCTGAGATGACTTTTGACGAGCGCATGCAGCGCGGCCTGATCGCCGAGTTCATGCCAACGGCGTGCAAATTGCTGTTCCTGTTCTGCGTCCAATAGAGAGTATTGTTCCATTGTAAAGGTTCCTATCTGCGCCCGACGCTTTGCGTCGAGTGCTGGTCGAGGCCCGCGCTATGTCGAGGCAGTACGATCATTAGGGCCAGGCGTTGCATCGGTCTTTCGAGAGCGACGGTTTTTGCTGAAACGCACATTTCAGATCACTTCGGTCGAAGCCCGGAGTTTGTGTCGTGCCGAGGTCGAAGCCGGTCGGGGCCGGTAACGTGCACTGAGCTGTTCATGGCGATCACGCGCTCGCTTCGAGTTAGCTGCAAGCTGAACGTAGGCCAGGCGTGGTCGGCGGAGCCACTAAACAGGCGTTTAATGAGTTCACGTCCGATTGAGAGGATGCTGCTTACAAATCGGTGAGCTTGCTGTGCTCGCAGGCAAGCGAGTTCACGCCGCGGTTATTTGTGAAGCGCAGGTTGGTCGAGGAGGGGAGGCGGCCGTGCGAATTCGCAAATGCGTGCGATCTCGCTCTTGCCATTGCTCGCGGGCCGCGCGCCATTCCGATGATGCAGAGCCGGACGTCGCGAACGACGCCCGGCTCTGCCTTGCTCCTTGGGCTCCTCTAGCGCTTATGTGTCCGACTTGGTTTGGGCCGCTGGGCTCGTGGCGGACACCCGCCACACCGTGTTTCCGACATCGTCGGCGATCAGCAGTGCACCCGCCCGATCGATCGCGAGGCCAACCGGCCTGCCGCGCGCGTGGTCGTCCGCATTGAGGAATCCCGTGACGACGTCCTGCGCCGGACCGGATGGCTTGCCGCCGCTAAACGGCACGAACACCACCTTGTAGCCGTTGAGCGGGGTTCGGTCCCAGCTTCCATGCTCGGCGACGAATGCACCTCCATGATATTGCGCTGGAAGGTTGTTGCCTGTGTACATGGCGAGGCCGAGCGGTGCCACATGCGAACTCAGGGCATAGTCCGGCACGATCGCCTTGGCCACGAGATCGGGGCGTTGCGGCTCGACGCGCGGATCGAGATGCTGGCCGTAGTAGCTGTAAGGCCAGCCATAAAAGCCGCCATCCTGCACCGAGGTCAAATAGTCCGGCACGAGATCGGGACCGATCTCATCGCGTTCGTTGGCGATGGCCCAGAGCTTGCCGGTCTCGGGCTCCCACTGCAGCCCGGTGGGATTGCGCACGCCGCTGGCGAAGATGCGATGGGCGCCGCTCGCGCGGTCGATCTCCCAGATCGCGGCTCTCTCGTACTCGGCCTGGATGCCATTCTCGGTGATGTTGCTGTTCGAGCCGACACCGACATAGAGCTTCGTGCCATCGGGGCTCGCGAGCAAGGTCTTGGTCCAGTGATGGTCGATCGGCCCGCCGGGAAGATCGGTCAGCTTGGTGCCTGATGCGGTGATGCTGGTTTGTCCATCCTCGTAGGGATATCGGACGATCGCATCGGTGTTTGCGACGTAGAGATCGTGGCCGACCAGCGCAACGCCGAATGGTGAGTTAAGGTGGTCGAGGAATACGGTGCGCACATCGGGAATGCCGTCGCCATTGGTGTCGCGCAACAGCGTGATGCGATTTGCATCCTCGGCCTTGGCGCCGGCGAACCATTGCACCCAGCCGGTGACGAGATCCTTGGGCCGGAAGACCGGGGCCTTCGGGCCATTGCTTTCGATCACCAACACGTCGCCGTTCGGCAGTACGTAAAGCGATCGCGGATGTTGGAACCCCGTGGCCAATGCACGGACCTGCAACCCTTCCGCCACCTTCGGCGTTTCGTCACCCCACGGAGCTGGCCGCGCAATCCTGATCGGCGGCAGCAGATACTGCTGTAGCGCGGGCAGGTATGGATGGGCGCCGATCTGCCTTGCAGGATTCCCGCCGCTGTCGTCACAGCCCGCAAGACTCAAGGCCGCGGCGGCAACAGCCATGGTGGCAAAGCGCGGCAGGTTCGCCGCACGGGCAAGATTGAACAAGCTGGTCATTCGGCTGCTCCTGCGCGATCGCCATGGATCAAGCCCCAGCCTCCCACCAACAGCGACAGCAGGAGGATCGTGACGAGCCCCGAGAGCGCGAGGCCGGTCGGCACGACAGCGGTGTAGCCATCGCGGCTGTGAACGAGGACATTCACGATCGAGAGCACAATCGCGACGACATAGGTGAGTGCGCGAAACCAGGCCGGCCTCTGCCTGTCGATCAGGAGATCGATCACGGCGGCGATGGCCGCAAGCGCCGCGATCACCAATCCGGCCGCAATCAGCCAGACCGAAAATCTCTCCCACATCACCAGCGCAGTCCGCCAATAAGCGAGATCGGTGACGAAGGCGCCGATCAAATAGGCCACCGAAAACGGGAGCAGCATTTGATGAATGGCATGCCGGCGGGACGCAACCTCCGGCACCGCTTCAGTTTCGACTGTGGAGTTGGTGTAGGCCACCGCGATCTGTGTCATACTTCGATCCTCACCATCGTGTGCAAGTGCGCGGCAGCTTTGCGCCGACGCCTGCTTTGCGAGGCAACTTTCGATCTGTTCGATATGCCGGAGCGCTTCGCAGCTCCTATACATTGCAAATGGGAAAGTGGGCGGCGCTTTCAAAAGCACGCGTTCGAAACTGACGGTAAATCCTCTGTGACCTTACCCGCTGAGCTCGGCCGGCTCCCGAAACCTATCCGAGCTGCTTCCCGCGTCATCGTCTCGAGGCGTGCGCTCGTTCGGCCGCGGTGGTATCGGCTGATGTGCCAAGGTCGGGCAGGTGACGCCGTCAGGCAATCTGTCATATGGTTGACATAGGAAGGTACGATGTGAGGACCGAGAGATGGCGCGACCTCCGGGATCTGCTTGCGCGAAATCGAAGGCCCTTGCGAGGAAGTAGCCAGCGAGACGGCTCAGTTGTCAGTGATGCTAACTATTGGCCAAATCGCTTCGTCCCGGGCGCAAGTCCGGCAAAGGATGAACTTACCCCGCCTCGGCGCCTGGACCTTGGCGAAGGTCGCGGCGCTACTTGTCATTCTGGTCGGGGTTACCGTCGCGTCCGGAAACGAGCGGACGCCGCCGGTCGGGCTCATGACGTTCAATATCCCGGCGCAGCCACTGATCGACGCGCTGCAGGCGTACAGCCAGCAGGCCGGCGTCCAGGTGATGTTCGAAACGACCTCGGCAGCCGGCTTCCGTTCGCCGTCGGTCAACGGCGAGTTCACGCCGCAGGCCGCGCTGCTGATGCTCCTGGCCGATACTGACCTGAGGGTTCGCTATAGCCGATCCAATGCCGTGACGCTCGCGCCGGCGTCCGTGCCGGATCCGGACGAGCCGCCCATCCATCCCCCAGTCTCCGCGGACATAACGCTTGGAACGTTACGTGTTCGCGGTACGACCGACGCTCCCGATCGCAATCTGGGAGAATATATCAGCCTCCTGCAATCGGACATTCAGAAGGCGCTCAAGAAGGGCGGGCGGACCAGGCGGGGCGAATATCGGGTCGCGGTCAAACTATGGGTGACGCCGTCCTCGCGAGTCATAGACAGGGCCGAGCTCGACGGTTCGACAGGCGACTTTGATCGGGATAGCTCGATCGCCGAGAGCTTGCGTGGCCTGGTGTTGAGCCAGCAGGCGCCGCCCAAAATGCCGCTCCCGATCCGCTTCATGATCTCGATCCACGCGCTGTAGGCGACTAATATAAGGGGTTGCTTCAAGCTCCGGCGACATCTTACTCGATGCCGGGGCGATCAAACGATTCTCGGGGCGCAGCCGTTGCAAGCTTCCGGCCGAATGGCCGCGGTATCTTAATATTCCCGCACCTGTGGTTCGATTGCCGCCATCGCCGACCAGCTTGCGAGTGACTGATGTCCGTCACGCGAGTGTCATCCTCGGTGGATAGGGAAAATAGTGGGACTGACCGCGATCTGCGAAACGCAGGGCGTGGCGTTGCGGGGCTGGTAGGTGTCTGATTCGAATAGTAAATCTCTGCGAGAGACAGTCGCAGCTGATTACGAGGGCTTGGCCAAGCGTCTGACGCGTTGCCTTGGCTCCTCGGATTTCGCGCGCGAGGCGCTGCACGAAGCGTTTCTGCGGGTCGATCGAGTATCCGATGCGGTGCCGATTCATAGCCCCGTCGACTATCTGTTTCGTACCGCGCTGAATGTCGCCAAGGATCGGCGCAAAAGCGATCGGCACTTGTTGAACGCCTCGGAAATCGCGGCGATCATGGACGTCATCCCCGACGACCGTCCGGACCCGGCAATGGTGACGGAATCGCGCATCGAGCTGACGGAGTTTCAGAAGGCTCTCGCAGAATTGCCCGCCCGGCGGCGCGATGTATTTATCGCAGCCCATCTTGATCATCAGCCCCACCGCGAGATCGCGGATCGGTTTGGCATCAATGTGCGCACGGTCGATTTCGACCTGCAGCATGCCATGGAGCATCTCAGCCGTCGGCTGGGCCGCACCGTTCTCCGGCGTCTCGGGCCGCGTCCAAAGGCGAAGGCCAGCGAGTAGCTTGCATCTTGGCAAGAGACGTGCTTGTCAGGCTGTCTAGATCATAATCCGATTGGACGGATCGGATCATGATCTCGTCTCTTTGTTTGAGCATGATCTTCCTGCGCAAATGCTTCGCGTTTGTCGCGAGGGAAAACCGGTTTCCACTTTTCCGGATCATGCTCCAGCGGCACTTTTCCAACGCGCACGGTTGAATGCCGGCGCGGATCGCGAATCTTCAAGAAAAATTTTGAAAGATGCACTTTCTATAGCGACAAAGAGCTTGAAAGTGCGGATAGGCTGCATTTTCGATTCAGTCTTCCTTTGCGTCAATCGTCTATAGAGCATGAGGACGCGGTATTTCTGAGTACGCCGAAGTCATTCGGCGGGAGAATCAACAAAGAGCGATTGGCCTTGACCGCAGGCGACGATATTCCTTCCGAGCTTGACCCGCTGCTGCGGCAGGCGCTTGCGTGGGTTATTCGCCTGCACTCCGGGTCGGCGACGTCGGACGATGCTGCCGCTTTGGCGCTTTGGCGGCAGCGCACCGCTGAGCACGAGGCCGCCTTCCGCGATGCCGTGAGGCTGTGGCGCAGTTTCGGCGAGGCGACGCGCGTGCTCGCAAGCCAAGAGCTTGTGAATGTTGAACGCCGCAGTCAACGCGACGCGCGCGACAGGCTCAGCCGCCGGGCGCTGATCGGGGGCGCGATGGCTGCCGCCGCATCGGTGGCCGCCGGATACGTGGTCGTTCGTCCGCCGATGGGGCTATGGCCATCTTTCGAAGAACTGTCGGCGGACTATCGGACCGGCAAGGGCGAACGGCGCAACATCGCATTGGCCGACAATGTCTCGCTGACGCTCAACACCCAGACCAGCATCGCCGTGCGATCCGAGCAGGGCGCTCCGCGCATCGAGCTGATTTCGGGCGAGGCCGCCGTCGAGGCGGAGCGCGACGCGCCCGCGCCGCTTGTCATTGATGCCGCCGGAGGCCGCGTCACGACGCGTCGCGCCAGTTTCAATGTGAGATGTCTCGATCGTGCCGTCTCGGTGTCGTGTCTTGAAGGCGCCGTCGAAGTCGAATGGAAAGGACAACGTGTCGCCATTTCGGGCGAGCAGCAGATATCCTATTCGGCGGAGATGGGGCTCGGACGCGCCTCGCAAGCGGATCTGGAACAGGCGGACGCCTGGCGAAAGGGTCTTCTGATCGTTCGCGACTGGCCGGTCAATCGTCTGGTCCAAGAGATCAATCGCTACCGGCCGGGCAGGATTGTCGTTATGGACGAGCAGCTTGGGCACCGCATGATTTCGGGCACGTTTCATCTCGATCACCTCGACGACTTCATCGCTCAGGCCCACGGCCTGTTCGGCGCCACAGCGCGGAGCTTGCCGGGGGGCATCGTGTTGCTGAGCTAGCGTCTTGAACGGACTCCGCGCCCCGCGACAAATTGTTCGAAAACGGGTCTGCCAGACAAATTGCAGGACAAGAGGATTCAATGATCAAGCCGCGACATGCGGATGGCGCGCACCGGTGTCGCGGGTTGGCCACCGTCATCCGAGGCATCGCGGTCGGTTTCGGACTGCTGGGGTTGACAACGGCGGCCGCCTGGCGCGCCGAGGCTCATGACATCGGCTGGGCTGTTGGGAATTTCGCGCCGCATCAGCAGCGGTCTGAGGTTTCGCCCTTGGCGCGCACGCAGGAGCCTACGGTGCCTAACCGCCAAAAGACCGGCACCGGCTTTTTTGTCGACGACAAGGGCCATATGTTGACGGCCCGTCACGCGGCGGAAGATTGCGCGCGGTTCATTGTCTTCAAGGAAGGCCGGGCGCTAGCGGCGCAACTCGTGGCCTTGTCGCCCAGCGCGGATATCGCGCTGATCAAGGTGACGAAGACCCTGGGGCTGGCGGCGGTTTTCCCGAATACGGTCGGCGTGAGCACCAACGACATGGTGTTTGCCTCCGCTTACGATAAGCTGGCGACCAACCGCGGCATATTTGCAAACGCGACCGTGGCGGGTAGCCCAGGCAACCAGTCGGGTGCGCTGCAGATAGATACGGATGTCACCTTCGGCGCCAGCGGTGCGCCGGTACTGGACAGTCGTGGCCTGGTACAAGGGATCATAAGCCGCAGGACCGGATCGAGCCGCGTGGTCGCGGTGGGGGCAATGGACGCCAAGAGCTTCCTCGCCTCCAAGGGTGTTCGTGTTGTGGAAGATGACCGGTCCCAGATCGTCGCCGCGACCTCGCGCGCCAGCCGAGCGGCCTCGCTCTCGGCGCGGGTCACGTGTTTGCAGAATTGAGGCGAGACGGATGTGGCAGATGAGTTTGTCCAAGATAGCCGGTTGGGTTGCGGCGACAGCCATCGTGGCGACGTTTTCGCCGGCGCTGGTTTCCGCGCCAGCGCGGTCGCAGGAATATCGCGAGGCGAGCAAGGCGCCGCCGCACTGGACTCAATTCGCGAAGCTGGTCAGGTATCGTTTTGAAGACTGGATGGGAGCGGATGACGAGGTCGGCAATCGTTTCCGGGCCTATCTTCGCGAACACCGCGGAAAAGAGGACGGCCCGCCGCAGATGCTCGAGATGCGCGCCTGGCTCAATCCTGACGGCTCGGTCGAAAAGGTGACCTTCCCTCCGCTCAACAATGCGCAGGCCGACGCCGATCTGCGGAAGATCCTCACGCGGGGCAATGTCGGGGAGGCGCCGCCACCGGAAATGCTGCAGCCCCTGCGCCTGCGCCTGTTGCTGAATCTGAAATAGCATCACGACCGGGACGACGCCGGGAAAGCCCGATGCCGCGTGGTTTGCGCAGCGCGCTTCGCTGGCGATCCGCACGGCGCACGCGCTGTCCGCGAATCGTAAGGCGCGCAAAAATTTCTTAAGACTTTGATTCAGTCTCGTTCCGGCTCGATCGTCTGTTGAAGTGAGGCACCATGAACGCGGCATTCCGCCGTGTCGTCATGTGCGTGCCCAGGAGACGAGCGAGCACCCGTGCAATCTGAGATCGGTTACAAGCGTGGCGGACGTGCGTCCGCCCGAACGGTGTTGCTCGGCCTGAGACCTGTCGTGTCGGTGATCGCCGGCGGTCTTTGCGCGCTGACGTGGGGTGAGGCAGGCGCGGCGCCGCAAAGGGCGCAGCAGCCGGCGAATGCATCCACGGCGCAGCAGCCCGCGAATGCGGACAATGCGGCGGCGCCGGCGCAACGCTTCGACATCGATGATTTCGCGGTGCAGGGCGCCGACAAGCTGCCGCAGATCGAGATCGAGGAGGCGATCTATCCGTTCCTCGGGCCGAACAAGAGCGCCGACGACGTCGAGAAGGCGCGCACGGCGCTGGAGAAGGCCTATCGCGACAAGGGCTTTCAGACCGTGAGCGTGTCGGTGCCGACGCAGAATG
Source organism: Bradyrhizobium sp. Ses1 (assembly GCF_059512365.1). Lineage (NCBI taxonomy): Bacteria > Pseudomonadati > Pseudomonadota > Alphaproteobacteria > Hyphomicrobiales > Nitrobacteraceae > Bradyrhizobium > Bradyrhizobium sp. Ses1. Next base: position 193,024 of record NZ_JCAMOQ010000006.1, on the reverse strand, counting down.
CGCTGCGCGGAGTCGTCATTCTCAAGGTGGCGGAGATGAAGGTCGGGCGGCTGCGGGTCAAGAATTCGCGTTACTTCGACATCGAGCAGATCAAGGACCGGGCGGCCTCGCTGAAAGAGGGCACGCTGCCGAATTTCAACGATGTCACCAAGGACATCGTCGCGCTCAACCAATGGCCGGACCGGCGGGTCACGCCCGCGCTGCGCGCTGGCGTCGCGCCGGGCACGGTGGATGTCGACCTCAACATCGAGGACAAGGCGCCGCTCCACGGCACCGTCGAGGTCAACAACGCCAACTCGCCGAACACCACGCCGGCCCGCCTCATCGCCACCGTGCACTACGACAATCTGTGGCAGCTCGGGCATTCCGCCAGCTTCACCTATCAGGTGGCGCCGCAGCGGCCGGGCGATGCCGAGGTGTTCTCGGGGTCGTATCTGGCGCGGATTCCCGACGTCGAATGGCTGAGCTTTTTGCTCTACGGCGTGAAGTCGAGCAGCAACGTCGCCACCGTCGGCGGCACCAACATCGTCGGCCCCGGCGAGATCATCGGCGGCCGCGCGGTGATGACCTTGCCGGGCCGGGAGAACTTCTTCCAGACGCTGTCGGTCGGGGTCGACTACAAGCACTTCGACCAGACCGTGGGATTGGGCACCGACAGCTTCGCCTCGCCGGTGACCTATTATCCGGTGGTCGCCAGCTACGGCGCGACGTTCCAGAACGAGACCTTCACCACCCAGTTCAACGCCGGCATCACCTACAGCCTGCGGCCGTTCGGCAGCGACTGGACCGAGTTCGACGTCAAGCGCTATTACGCCTCGCCGAGCTTCACCCATTTCAACGTCGACGTCGCGCACACCCAGGAATTGCCGGAGAATTTCCAGCTATGGGGCAAGGTGCAGGCCCAGGTCGCCGACGGCCCTCTGGTGTCGAGCGAGCAGCTCAGCGCCGGCGGCCTCAACACCGTGCGCGGCTATCTGGAATCCGAGGTGCTCGGCGATGACGGCGTGATCGGCAATCTCGAGCTCCGCAGCCCGGACCTCGGCGCGATGCTGCAGAAGGAGATGAAGGACGAGACCGGCCAGGGCGCGCCGCGTTTCACCACCTTCAACGAGTGGCGGCTGTTCGCCTTTGCCGACGCCGCGCATGTCAGCATCCAGAAGCCGCTGCCGGATCAGCAGTCGGCGTTCAACCTGTGGAGCTACGGCGTCGGCACCCGCTTCAAGGTGTTCAACGCCTTCAATGGCATGTTCGCGCTGTCCGTTCCGATGGTCAGCCAAACCTATACGCGCGCGGGCGACCCGCGCTTCAACGTTCGGCTCTGGGGTGAATTCTGATGATGATGGGATGGGACAAGATGCGGGCCATGGGGAGCGGTGCGAGGCGCGCGGCCGCGAACGCGGCGGCGATGCTGTTGCTGGCCGTGGTGGCGGTGCTGGCGCTGGCGGCGCCGGCGAACGCCTGGTGGAACGATGAGTGGCAGCTGCGCAAGAAGATCACGATCGATGCCAGCGCCGCCGGGGCCAACATCACCGACCCGATCGGATCGACGCCGGTGCTGGTGCGGCTGCACACCGGCAACTTCCGCTTCGCCTCCGCCAAGGACGACGGCTCCGACCTCAGGTTCGTCGCCGGCGATGACAAGACGCCGCTGAAGTATCACGTCGAGAAATATGACGGGCTGCTCAGCGAGGCGCTGCTCTGGGTCGCGGTGCCGAACCTGCAGCCGGGGGCCAAGGCCGAGATCTGGCTCTACTACGGCAACAAGAAGGCGCTGGCCGCGGCCGACGCCAAGGCGACCTACGACCCCGACACGCTGCTGGTCTATCACTTCAACGAGCGCGGCACGCCGTCGCTGGATTCCTCGGTGTGGGCCAACAACGCCCAGAGCGTCGGCCAGCCGGCGGAAGGCGCGCTCATCGGCAATGGCGTGCGGCTGACCGGGCAGAACCCGGTGACGCTGCCGGCCTCGCCGTCGCTGACGCAGGCAGCCGGTGGCGCGTTCACCTGGTCGGCGTGGATCAAGCCGGCGGCGGCGCAGCCGAACGCGGCGCTCTACAGCCGCCGCGATGCGGCGGCCGGCAATGCGCTGGTGATCGGCCTCGACAATGGCGCGCCGTTCGTCGAGGTGACGACGGCCGGCGCCGCGCAGCGCAGCGGCACCGGGGCGCCGGTCGCAGCTAGCACCTGGCATCATCTGGCGGTGGTCGCGAGCAACGGCCAGGTGACCTTGATGCTGGACGGCACTCCTTACGCGTCGGTCGCCGCCGCGTTGCCGGCGCTGAACACGGTGGCCCTGATCGGAGGTGACACGTCTGCAACCTCCAGTGCAACTCCGGTCGCCCAGGCCGCCCCGTCCGCAGCTTCGCAGTCCCCTGCTGCGACCGCTGCGGACGGCAGCGCGGCTCCGGCTGCGGACGATGCGGCCGCTGCGGCGCCGGTTGCGGTCCCGGCGATGGCGGGCTTTGCCGGCGACGTCGACGAATTGCAGATCGCGAAGATCGCGCGGCCGGCCGGCTTCATCAAGTTCGCCGCGGTTGGGCAGGGGCCCGACCAGGCCAAGCTGATCGCCTTCAGCGTCGATGAGGAAACCGGCAGCTGGCTGTCGGGCTACTTCGCGGTGATCCTGAAGTCGGTCACGCTCGACGGCTGGGTGGTGATCGGCCTGTTGGTGATCATGGCGGCCTTGAGCTGGGTGGTGATGGTCGACCGCTCCGGCTATCTGAACCGCCAGGCCAAGGCCAACGCGGTGTTCATGAAGCACTTCCGCGCGGTCGCCGACGATCTCACCATCCTCGACCGCGGCGAGGATGCCGACGTCGCCACCCTCGGCGGCCGGCTGACGGCGGCCGATGCCAAGGCGATGAAGGCCTCCTCGCTCTATCGCATCTATCACATCGGCGCGGAGGAGATCCGCCACCGCTTCCGGAATGGCGCCGCCCCGGTGCTGTCCGGCGCCTCGATCGCGGCGATCCGCGCCGCGCTCGACAGCGGCGTGGTCAAGGAGATCCAGCGGCTGAACCGGCTGATGGTGATCCTGACCATCGCGATCTCCGGCGGTCCGTTCCTCGGCCTGCTCGGCACCGTGGTCGGCGTCATGATCACCTTCGCGGCGATCGCGGCCTCCGGCGACGTCAACGTCAACGCGATCGCGCCCGGCATCGCGGCGGCGCTGGTCGCCACCGTGGCCGGCCTCGGCGTCGCGATCCCGGCGCTGTTCGGCTACAACTACCTGATCTCCAAGATCAAGGACCTGACCAGCGACATCCAGGTCTTCGTCGACGAGTTCGTGACCAAGATGGCGGAGTTCTACTCCGCCGACCGGCCGGACCCGACCCTGCACCGCATGGCCGCGGAGTAAACGGCGATGCAGCTGCAGAGTGACTCCAAGCCGTATGACGACATCAACATCACCCCGATGTTGGACCTCGCCTACGTGCTGCTGGTGATCTTCATCATCATGACGACGGCGACCGTGCAGGGCCAGAAGGTCAACCTGCCGAAGGCCTCGGCCGCGCCGTCGCTGGCGACGCAGACCACCAAGGCGATCACGGTCGCCAACGACGGCAAGATCTTCCTCGACACCATTCCGGTGACCCTGCCCGAGCTCGAGCAGCGGCTGGTGCAGCAGAAGGCGCTGACGCCGGAGTTCCCCGTGGTGCTGCGCGGCGACGCGCAGGCCCAGTACCAAAGCGTGATGGACGTGCTCGACCTCTTGGGCCGCATCGGCCTTAACCAGGTTGGACTCGCCACCAAACCGCTCGTGAAGTGATGCGATCGTCGATCCCGGTGCCAACGCCTCTTCCTCACACGCCCATTCGGCGCAAACGCGCCTATGAGCGTGCGCTCGATGCGCTGCAGCGAGCGCTCGTCCGGCTGCGGCTGGTCGGGCCGGCTCTCGATAACCTTGCCTCCGATGCCGCGAAGGGAGGGGATTGCGTGAGTTCTGTCGTTCTGCCGTTTCCCATTCGGGGCGAAGCGCTTCTGGTCAAGCTGGCGAACGAGCTCCGCGGCCGCGTCACGGCCGGAGAGCTGGAGGATGATCCGTTTCTGGCGACGATCTCGCGCGGCCGTCGGGCGCGTCTGTCGATCGACCGCGACGCCTATGTCGAGTTCAACGCCGAAGACGAGACCTTTCATCTCAAGATAGATGCCTCGCCCGTACTAGCGCTGACGCTGGAGACGAAAGAGTTCACAAGGCTCGTTGAATTCGTCTTTCAGTATTTCGCTGAGCGTGATCGCGGTCTGCGGCAGGTCGAGGTTGTATCGTGAGCAAGCTTCGGGACGATTGGAATCTGCCGGACGAGCCGTCAGATCGTCAGCGCTCTATATTCCGCAGCCCCGGGATGCGCTACGGCGCGGCGCTTGTGGTGATCGCCTTGCTGTTCGGCGGGGCAGGCTACTGGCTGTTCGGCGGGGACGATCTGCCGCCGCCGCGACAGGTCCGCGAGATCACGATCGTCAACATCACGCCGCCACCTCCGCCGCCACCGCCACCTCCGCCGCCCGAGCAGAAGATGATCGAGCAGCCGAAGATGGCCGAACCGGAGTTCAAGGAAGAAAAGCCCATCGAGAAGCCGCAGGACGAGCCGGTCAAGGACGCCAAGAACGACGAGCCGCCGGGGCCGCTGTCGCTTGACGCGCAGGCGACCGGACCGGGCGATCTCTTCAATCTCGGCGGCAGTCCTTACGGCGGTGGGGGCGGCGGTGGCAGCCGTTGGGGCTGGTACGCCTCGATGGTGCAGGCGCAGATCGAATCCGCGCTGCGCGCCAACAACAGGACGCGCAGGGCGGTGATGGAGGTGCAAATCCGCCTGTGGGCCGACAGCACCGGCCGCATCAACCGGGTTCAGCTCGTGCCGTCGACCGGCGATGCCGAACTCGACGCGCTGATACGTAACGACATTCTCGGCAGTCTGACGCTGCGCGAACCGCCGCCGAAAGACATGCCGATGCCGATGGTGACGCGCGTGACCGCGCGTCGGCCGAGCTAACGCGACGTTTGTCAAACACAACGGACTACAAGAGGACTGGGGACAAAATGTTTGAGATTAATCCAGGTGCACGCCGGCGCACGCTGCTGCTCGCTGTCTCGCTGGCTGCGCTGTCCTGCGTGGCGCCAGCACTTGGCCAGCCCGCGGACGAGGCCGGTGCGCCTGAGAAGAAGGTGGAGTCCAAGCGGCCGAAAGTGTCGGATGCCAAGCCGACCTCGCCGAATACGACGGTCAACCTTCTCAACCTCATGGTGAAGCGCAAGCTGCTGAGCGAGGATGAGGCGCAGTCGCTGATCAAGCAGGCCGAGGACGAAGCCTATGTGTCGCGCCAGGCCTCCAAGGACGCCACCAGCAAGGCGGATGAAGCCGCGAAGGCAGCGACCGCGGCCGCGGCTGCCGCCAATCCGCCCGGCACCCGGCACGTCACCTATGTGCCGGAGATCGTGAAGCGGCAATTGCGCGAGGACATCAAGAAGGAAGTGATGGCAAAGGCCGAGAAGGAGAACTGGGCCTCGCCGGGCGCGTATCCGGAATGGGCGCAGCGCATCCGCTTCTACGGCGACGTGCGCGCTCGTTATATGGGCAGCTTCTTCCCGACCGGCAACGATCCGGGGCTGATCAACTTCAACGCGATCAACTCAGGCTCGCCTTACAATCTGGGACCAGACAACCTCAACCAAATCCCGACGTACAACACCTATCAGAACCGCAACCAGGTGCGGCTGCGCGCCCGCCTCGGCATGGACGCCGACCTCACCAACGGCTTCGCGGCGGGCCTGCGGATCGCGACCGGCGAGAGCAACTCGCCGGTCTCGACCAACCAGACGCTGGGCGGCAGCGGCTCGAATTTCTCCAAATATTCGATCTGGCTCGATCGGGGCTTCCTGAAGTATCAGCTCCCGAACCAGGACGTGGTGGCGCAGGTCGGGCGTTTCGACAATCCGTTCTGGTCGCCGACCGATCTGGTCTGGTACCGCGAACTCGGCTTCGACGGCTTCGCCGTGCAGGCCAAGCAGGAGGTAATTCCGACCATTACGGCGTTCGGCGTCCTGGGCGCGTTTCCGATCTTCAATACCGACTTCAACGCGGGTACCAACGCGTCTTACGAGAATGGTGGTGGAAAGCTTCCGAGCCACGACAAATGGTTGTTCGGCGCCCAAGGCGGCTTTGCCGCACGGTTCGACCCGGTCTCTGAGTTCCGCTTCGGCGTGGCCTATTACGATTTCGAGAACGTGCAGGGGCAGCTCTCCGAGACTTGCTTTGTCGGCTCGAGTTCGGATAGCTGCAGCTCGGATCTGTCGCGGCCGCTGTTTGCCCAGAAGGGCAACACCTACATGATGTTGCGCAACATCTACAGCGACGTCCACAATAATTTGGGCCAGAACCTTCAGTTTCAGTATTTCGGATTGGTCCAGAAATTCCGCCCGGTGGTCGCCAGCGCCTCGCTCGACCTCGGCGAATTCCATCCGTTCCACATCGTGCTCGACGGCGAATTTGTCTGGAACTCAGCGTTCAATCGCGCGCTGACGATCCCCGGCACCGGGCTTGCGCCTGTGTCCAACGTCCCCGGCATCGCCATCAACAACCGCGCTGGTACCGCGAGCGGGTCGGTGCTTGGCCCGTTCAACGGCGGCGACATGGGCTGGATGACGCGCGTCACCGTCGGCAACAAGGAGATCAAGCACTTGGCCGACTGGAACGTGCATGTCGGCTACAAATACCTGGAGTCGGACGCGACGCTCGATGCCTTCGCCGATTCCGATTTCGGGCTCGGCGGCACCAACCTCAAGGGTTACTTCCTCGGCGCCAATGTCGGCCTCAGCGAGAACGTGTGGGCGTCGATGCGCTGGCTGAGCGCCAACAGCATCGCCGGCTCGCCCTATGCCGTCGACGTCCTCTTGGTCGATCTCAACGCAAAGTTCTGATCATGAAGATACGCATCCTCACCTTCCTCACGGTCGCCGTCGCGGTGTGTTCGCATCTCGAACCCGCCCACGCCGATGCCGAGACCGATCGGCTGCGCGAAGCCCTGCGCAGCGCCACCCTGCAGACCCGGCAACTGGAGGACCAGCGGACGGCGCTGCAGGCCAAGCTGGCGGACGCCGAGCGCGACAAGGCCGCGGCCAAAGCCCAGGTCGACGCCGCCAAGGCGCAGGTCCGCCAGACCGAGAAGCAGCATCGCGAGGCCGTCGACGAGTTCAACAAGCGCCTCGCCGAGCGCGACGAGACGCTGGAGAAATGGAAGTCGGCCTATGAAGAGGCGGCCAATGTCGCGCGCGACAAGGACGCCGCGCGGGCCAAGTTCGAGGGCGAGGCCAACGCCTACAAGGCCGCGACCAAGGGCTGCGTCGCCAAGAACGACCAGATGCTGAAGGCCGGCCGCGAGCTGTTGAAGCAGTACAAGCGCGTCACGATCGGCGACACCGTCGTCGCGCATGAGCCGATGCTGGGGCTGCGTCGGGTGGAAATCCAGAACAACATCCAGGACAGCGGCGACAAGATCCTCGACCAGAAGGCAGAACAATGAACATCTCCTCCCTCCGCGGTGCACCCCTGATGCGATCCTTCCGTGTGTCGATGATGGCGACGGCGCTGGCCGCGCTCCCGCTGGCCGCCGCCGCCCAGACGGCCCCGCCGGCGCCGCAGCGTCCGGTGCAGGCCGTCGCCAAGCCGAAGCCCGTGGCCCCCGCCGCCGCGGCTCCGCAGCCGGCGGCGACGACGCAGGGCGCGGCCACCGCCAAATCCGGCGCCGGTGACGACGTGATCGCCCGGGTCGGCAGCACCAACATCTCGGCCGACCAGATCCGGGCTTATGTCGCCGCGCTCGGGCCGCGCGAGCGCGCCGCGTTCGGGCAGGATCCGAACCTGCTCAGCCAGGCGGTGCGCTTGATGCTCGCCAACCGCCTGGTGCTACAGGAGGTCGCGGCCAAGAAGTGGGACCAGCAGCCGGCCATCGCCGAGCAGCTCGACCGGGTGCGCGAGAGCGCGGTCGCCGAGCTCTATCTGCAGCAGGTCTCGACCCCGCCGGCGAGCTTTCCGAGCGAGGACGACCTGCAGAAGGTCTATGACGCCAACCGCGCCTCGTTCCTGATGCCGCGGCAGTTCGAGCTGGCGCAGATCTTCGTGCCGCTGGCCAAGGACGCCGACAAGGCGGCCGAGGACAAGGCGAAGAAGACTGTCGAGGACATCCAGCGCAAGCTGAAGGCCCCCGGCGCCGACTTCGCCGCGCTCGCCAACGAGACCGGCGAGGTCAAGAATGGCGGCGAGCTTGGCTGGCTGGCGGAGACCCAGATTCGGCCGGAAATCCGCACCCAGGTGATGGCGCTCGCCAAGAACGCGATCGCCGAGCCGATCAAGCTCGACGACGGCTGGCACATCATCAAACTCACCGACACCAAGGCGTCCTACACAAGGACCTTGCCGGAGGTGCGCGAGGTGCTGGTGCAGCAGATGCGCAGCGAGCGGGCGGCGATGCTGCGGCGGGCCTACCTCGCCGAGCTGCTGAAGCAGAATCCGCCCGTCATCAACGAGCTCGCGCTCTCCAGCCTGATCGGCGGCCCGACGCCGGCGGCGCGGTAGCCTGTGCGATGGCTGCCGTGCCGCCCATCGCCGAACCGGCGCCGGACTGGAGGCTGACCACCGGTCGGCTGCGGACGCTGCTTGCGATGTGCGGCTATCGCGGCGCCGTGCTCGCGACCTGGCGGCGGCATGTGCTGCCGGCCGGGTGCCGGGTCTGCCTGCAGTTCGGCGATCAGCTCGCGCGCGACGGCGACGGCCTGACCCGTGTGGTGATCCGCTGCAGCCTGGAGCTCAACGGCCATGACGCGCGCATCGGCGAGGTGACCTATTGGCAGATCCGCAAGGTGGTGCCGGCCACGGTCGAGGGGCAGCGCGTCCATTTCGAGCTCGAAACCGATCTGTTGCTCGGCAGCATGATCCGGTTTGACGATGTGCTGACGCAGGGCGCGGAGATGCTGCGCCATCTGCGGCTGCTGATCGCGGATGCGCGGCTGACGCTGGCGCATCTGCCGGTCAACGACCGGCTTGGCGAGGAGGCCCGTGCGCCGGTGCTGCGGATCGAGGCCCGCTTCGCCGCCGACCTCGCTGCCGGCCGCTCCGGTCTTGTGGTGCCCGATCCGCAAGACGCCGGCGGGCCGGCCACAGCATCGTTCCGCACCACGACGCGCCATGTCGGCCTCGGCCTCGCCGCCTGCGACTGCCTGACCGACCAGGTGCTGCCCGACCTGGCGCAGGCGGCGCGCGCCCTGATCGCGCAGCAGCGCGCGCTGGGGACGGCGCAATGGCCATCCCAGGTGCTGCCCGCAAGCGCCGCCTTTTGATGCCGATGACGCAACGATTGTCGTCGGAACACTGCAACGTCTGCAACACACGCCGGCAGCATTCCGCTGCCATTTGACGATCCGCTCACCCACAACCTGTTACGGAGTTTTCCATGTCCGACGCCACGATCACCAAACTGACGCTCGACAGCCTGCGCGAACTGTTTCAGCTCGCCGGCTATCGCGTCGAGACCCTGACCGACCCGGTCGCCAACATCTCCTACCTGCGCTCCGGGACCAATGGGCTTGCGTTCGACGTCCGTCCCGGAAACCGGATCGCCGGCGACGAGCAGAGCTTCATCGACGTCGCCCTCATCGCCGTGTTGCAGGTGCAGGGCGAACTGCCGCTTGACCTGGTCAATCGCTGGAATGCGACCCGCCGGTTCGCGCGCCTGCAGCTCAGCCCGCCGTTCCTCGCTCTGTCGCTCGATTTCTCGGTGGCGGGCGGCGTGACGCAGAACAATCTGCGGGCGCAGATCGAAATCTGGGATCACCTGGTGCAGCAGCTCGTGGCCTATCTGCGCGAAGAACTGGCCAATCTGGCAAAGACCAAGGCGCCGAATACGCCGGCTGCGGGCGCGGCTGTGCAGGCGCCGGCGGCGGATCGCGACCGCGTCGCCGAGGCTGACGTGCCCCACACGGTTCAGTAACCGCGCCAGATGCGGATGAAGGCCGTTATTCATACCGGCGGAAGCCGCATCTTGTGGCGACGACGGGGCGCGCGCTGGCTCGGCGCGCTTGCCGTCTTGCTCGGGGCCAAGCTGATCTCGGTCAAGGCCGCAACCGACGTGGATGGCAGGCTGAACGCGGCCCCAGCGCCGGCGGCCTGGCGGGACTTCGCCAAGCGCCTGCAGCTTCGATTGCAGGAGCGCTTGGCGACGGAATCGACGCCGGCGCTCCGCTTCCATGACGCAGTCGCAAGGCGCGCCTCCGATGCCAGGGCGGCGTCCCCGTCGATTATCGTGCGCGTATGGGTGATGCCCGATGGCAAAGTCCAGCGCATTGAGTTGGAAGGCCTCGACGACGACGCCTCGCATGATCTGTCCACGCTTCTGATCGGCGATGGCGTCGGCAGCACGCCGCTCGATATGCCGCAGCCGCTGCGCATGCGGCTCTCGTTGCGTCCGAAGACACGCGTGGAGGATTGAACGTGCCGGCACCGGCATCGCAGCGATGGCGCGGCTTGGTGGCGGCGATGGCGGTACTATCCGCCGCGTTCATGACGGCTGCCGGCCGGGCGGAGCCAGCCGCGAACGATGCGAGTTTCGCCATCCGTTACGCCGCGATCGAGATGCCTGCGGACACGGCTCCCGCACCGGGCCCGCCGTCTGCCGGACCGCTGGCTGGTGCTTCAGCTCCGGCCAAGCCCCAATCGCCGATGAACCGCAGCGACGCGCTGGCCTACTACCGCGCGCTGATCGAGAAGGAGGCCGGGCGGCAAGGACTGGCGCCGGCCATTGCCGAGGCGGTGATGGCGGTGGAGAGCGGTTACAACCCCGGCGCAATCGGCGGTGTCGGCGAAATCGGGTTGATGCAGATCCTGCCGTCGACGGCGCGCATGTTGGGCTTCACGGGAAGCAATGCCGAGCTCGCGATGCCCGAAAACAACATCCGTTACGGGGTGACCTACCTTGCGCAGGCATGGCGTCTTGCCGGCGGCGACCTTTGCAGAGCGACGATGAAATATCGCGCGGGCCACGGGGAGACGCGCTTCTCCCATCTCTCGGTCAATTACTGCCTCGCGGTCCGCGCCAAGCTCTTCGCGCGCGGATTTCCCGTCACCGGCAGCGTCCCGGTGGCAACCTTCGGCAAGCCGGCGGGGGTAGGCGGCGGCTGCGGAAAGAAATGTCTTGGCACAGCCGGCATCGGCCGCGTCGATCTCGCAGGGCTCAATACGAGGCTCAGCACACTCGTGATGCAGGTGCGCGGCGGGAGGTGAGGGGTGCTGGGCATGGATGGCGTTGGAGCGACAGCGCTATGAGCCGTCCATAGACCGCGGTGAAAAGCCGGTTTCAGATCAAGCTGTTGGTGGGATTGCCTAGTCTGGCTGGGGAACCTGGATTCGAACCAAGACAAACAGAGTCAGAGTCTGTTGTGCTACCGTTACACCATTCCCCAAGAATTGCTCAACGGCATCAATAGCTTAAGTCTATAGCCGGGGCAACTGCCGGCGGGCGGGATCATGGCAAATCGTCGCCTCGCTGCGAGGTCCTTCTACTGTTCGGTCAGGGCCTTGGCAAGCAGGTATGGCGCGTGTTTCCGGGCAAAATGCGGCCGGCCGCAGGTAGGGATCGGCGCAGCGGTTGATTTCGATGCTTCCTTGATTCTTGAAGCGAGGCGGCCGTCGCCATCGGCGGCAACCCTGTAACGACAGCGCTCGGTCACGCCTAACGCGGCGTCACACCCGCAGTGACGTGCCCACCTCACGCTCGAATGCGCACGCCGCACGTGCAGCGCTGAATTGCCTGGCGTTGAAGCAGCGATAGCGCGATCGGCTCGCGTGATGCGCATGCGGACTCGCGCCTGGCTTGGCTTGCCGAGGTCGGGGTGCCATGCGATGCTGGTGTACCAAGAAAATTGGGGGCGGGGGCTGCAACGGCTCGTGCGCTTCCCATGCATAAAAAGTCCGGCATCGGGCAAGGGATAGTGGAGACGTTCGAAGATGAGATTTTCACATGTCATCGGGCTGTTTTCGGCTGCCGTCATGTCGGCCGCGCTGGTGGGCAATGCCGCGGCCCAAAGCAAGACCGTCAAGATCGGCGGCATCTTCCCGATGAGCGGCAATGCGGCGAGCATCGGCGTTCACGTCAAGCATGCGTTCGATGTCGCGCTCGACATCATCAACAACCCCCATCCCGAGCTCGGCAACTTCCCGCTCGCCAAGAATGGCGGCCTCGCAGGTCTCGGCGGGGCCAAGGTCGAGATCGTCTACGCCGATAACCAGGGCAGCCCCGCGACCGGGCAAAACCAGGCGCTGCGGCTGATCACGGAAGAGAAGGTGGTGGCGCTGACCGGCGCCTATCAGTCCGGCATCACGCTGACCGCGAGCGCGATTGCCGAGAAATACAACATCCCCTTCGTCAACGGCGAGTCGGTGGCGCCGAACCTCACCGAACGCGGCTTCAAATGGTTCTTCCGCGTCACGCCGATCGCGACCGATTTCGCGCGGGTCTATTACGAATTCCTCAACGACATGAAGGCTGCCGGCGCCAAGACCGACAATATCGCGATCCTCCACGACAACACCGAATACGGCGCTTCCGTCGCCAACACCCTCACCACGGCGTTCAAGGAGAAGGGTATCGCGGTTGCGCTCGACGTCGCCTATGCCACCAACGCGACCGACGTGCAGGGCCAGGTGCTGCAGCTCAAGGAGAAGAAGCCCGACGTCGTCATCGCGATCTCCTATACGTCGGATGCGATCCTGTTCGCCAAAACGATGCAGGCGCTCGATTACAAGCCGCCGATGCTGCTCGCCGACGACTCCGGCTATTCCGACCCGTCCTTCATCAAGGCGGTCGGCAAGATCTCGCAAGGCGTCTTCAACCGCTCGTCCTGGAGCGTCGGTCCCGCGGGCTCGCCGACCGCGATCATCGCCAAGATGTACAAGGACAAGAGCGGCGATGACATGGACGACACCGTCGCGCGCCAGATGCAGGCGCTGTTCGTGCTGTGCGAAGCGATCGACCGCGCCGGCTCGACGGAACCGGCCAAGATCCAGGCCGCGTTGAAGGCGACCGACCTCAAGCCCGATCAGATCATGATGGGCTACAAGGGCGTCAAGTTCGACGACAAGGGCCAGAACATCCTGGCGTCCGGCCTCATCATCCAGCTCCAGGACGGCGAGAACTACGTCTCGGTCTGGCCGAAGGCGAGCGCCGAGAAGACGCCGATCATGCCCTACAAGGGCTGGTGATGAATTTCTTCACCTCTCCCATCGGGAGAGGTCGATTTGCGCAAGCAAATCGGGTGAGGGGTTACGCTCTGTCGATAGACCTGATGCCCCCACCCGGCGCTTCGCGCCGACCTCTCCCGACGGGAGAGGTGGTCAGGGGGTTGACGGCCAAATGATTCAACCAAGAACAATACGCGCACATCCATGACCTTCACGCTTGTTCAAGTGATCGTCGGCGGCCTCTTGCTGGGAGCTGTCTACGCGCTGTTCTCCTCCGGGCTGACGCTGGTCTGGGGCATGATGAACGTGGTCAACTTCGCCCATGGCGATTTCGTCATGCTCGGCATGTACGTCGCGTTCGTCGTCTACACGCTGCTCGGCGGCGGGCCGCTCATCGGCGCGCCGCTCGCGACGCTGTTGCTCGCCACCCTCGGCGTCATCGTCTATTTCGGCCTGATCCGCGACATCATGAAGGGGCCGATGCTGGCGCAGATCCTCGGCACCTTCGGGCTGGCGCTATTGCTCCGCTATTCGGTGTTCTGGTGGTTTGGCGCAAACTTCCTGTCACTGCCGGAAAACCTCGTCGGCGGCACCTTCGACATCTTCGGCATCCGCATCCAGGCCTCGCGCCTGCTGGCCGGCGTGGTCGCGCTGGTGGTGACACTCGCCCTGCATCTTCTGCTGACGCGCACCACGCTCGGCTCGCGGATGCTGGCGGTCGCGGAGGATGCGACGGCCGCGCAGCTCATGGGCATCCGGCCCGACAGCATGCAGGCGATCGCCTGGGCGATCGCGGCCGGCGCCACCGGCCTTGCCGGCGCGCTGATCGCAACCTTCTTCTACATCGTGCCGACGGTCGGCGAGACGCTCGGCATCGTCGCCTTCGTCACGGTCTCGCTCGGCGGCTTCGGCAGCGTGCCCGGCGCGCTGATCGCGGGGCTGCTGATCGGCGTGATCGAGTCGCTATCGGGCTATCTGATCGGCGCCGTTTACAAGGACATCGTGGTGTACTCGCTGTTCCTCGGCTTCCTCTGGTTCAGGCCACAGGGCCTGATGGGCAAGACGTGATGCGGCGCACGCTCTGGCTCCTGATCGCGCTTGCGCTGGTGGTCGCTTATCCGCTGGTGTTCACGACGCCGTTCCAGCAACGGCTCGGCGCGCTGGTCCTGCTCTATGCGATCGCAGCCTCGGCGTGGAACATCGTCGGCGGCTACGCCGGCCAGATTTCGGTCGGCCACGTCGTGTTCTTCGGCTGCGGGGCCTACGCCGCGATGGGCGCGTATACGCATTTCGCGCTGTCGCCTCTGGTCGGAATTCCCGCCGGCATCGTCTTTGCCGTGCTGATCGCGGCCGTGATCGGCCGGCCGACGCTGCGGCTGTCGGGCCACTATTTCAGCATGGCGACGATCGCGGTCGCCGAGCTCGCGCGGCTGATCGTTACCAACACCGAATATCTCGGCGCCGCCGTCGGCCTGAGCGGCCCGACCGTGCCGCGCAACGTGTTCGATCTCTCCTTCATCTCCGCGCTGCCCTATTACTATCTGTTCCTGGCGGTCCTGATCATCACGCTCGGCATCACCTGGTGGATGACGCGCAGCAGGATGGGTTTCTATCTGCGCGCGATCAAGGATTCCGAGCGCGCGGCGCGTTCGCTGGGCGCGCCTGCGAGCCGCATCAAACTTTACGCCTACATGCTGAGCGCAGGGCTCACCAGCGTCGCCGGCGCGCTCTATGCGATGATGTTCGGCTTCGTCGATCCGGAGTCCGGGCTCGGCATCCTGATCTCGGTGAAGATCCTGATCATGGCGGCGCTCGGCGGCGCCGGACTATTGTTCGGCCCATTCGTCGGCGCTGCAATCCTGGTGCCGCTCGAGGAAATCTCCAACAGCCTCTTGGGCGGCAAGGGCGCCGGCCTGACTTTCGTCGTCTATGGCGCCATCATCGTGCTGATCGCGCGTTTCCAACCCGGCGGCATCCTGGCGCTGATCAATCGTCTCTGGGCGAAGCGGCGGGCCAAGCCGATGGATGAAAGCATCGCGCAAGAGGCCGGCCATGCTTCTTGAAGCGCGCGGGGTCACCAAGGCTTTTGGCAGCTTCAAGGCGGTCGATGCGGCCAGCGTCACGCTGGGGCAGGGCGATATCCTCGGCCTGATCGGGCCGAATGGCGCCGGCAAATCCACCTTCTTCAATTGCCTCACCGGCGATCTCGCGCTGACATCGGGCCAAGTGCTGTTCGAGAACCACGACATCACGCAGCTGTCGCCGGAGGCGCGCGCACGGCTCGGCTTGGCCCGCACCTTCCAGGTGCCGCAGACCTTCGAGGGCATGACGGTGCTGGAGAACGTGATGATCGGCGCCTTCCTGCGCACGCCGCATCGCCTCGAGGCCGAGACCAAAGCCCGCTCAGTGCTGGAGCAGGTCGGCATGATGCGGCTTGCGGATGCGCCGGCGCGCTCGCTCGGCACGCCCGGCCGCAAGCGGCTGGAGATCGCGCGGGCGCTTGCAACCGAACCCAAAGTGCTCCTGCTCGACGAGGCGATGGCAGGGCTGACGCAGCGCGAGGTGCAGCTTGCGATCGAGCTGGTGCGCGATATCCATCGCTCCGGCATCACGCTCGTGATCGTCGAGCACATCATGGAAGTGATCATGTCGCTGGCGAGCCGGGTGATGGTGTTCCACCAGGGCAAGGAGATCGCGCGCGGCAGCCCGCGCGAGGTGACGTCCAACCCGGCCGTCATCGCGGCCTATCTCGGCACCCGCGCCGCCAAGGCTGCCGCCGGCCACACCCCGATCGAGTTGATGGGCGGGCCGGCGACATGACCGGGCCGATCTTGAGCCTCGAACATCTCGAAGTGCGCTACGGCGACCTGATCGGCGTCTCCGACGTCTCGCTGGAAGTGCCCGCGGGCAGCGTGGTCGCGCTGCTCGGCTCAAACGGCGGCGGCAAGACCACGACGCTGAACGCGATCGCTGGCCTGATCCCGGTGCATGCCGGCAGCATCCACTTCAACGGCGAGGCGATCGCAGGCCAGAGCGCGTTCGCGATCGTGCGCAAGGGCCTTGCTTTGTCGCCGGAAGGCTGGCGGCTGTTCGTGCAGCAGAGCGTCGAGAACAACCTTCTGCTTGGCGCCACGCCGCTGCAAGACAAGACGCGCATCAGGACGTTGCTGGAGCGCGTCTATGAGATCTTCCCGCGCTTGAAGGAGCGCCGCAGCCAGCGCGCCGGCACCATGTCCGGCGGCGAACGGCAGATGCTCGCCGTCGCCCGCGCGCTGATGAGCGATCCGAAACTTCTGATGCTGGATGAGCCGTCGCTCGGCTTGGCGCCGGCCGTGGTGGAGTCGATGTACGAGACGTTCGGCCGGCTGCACCGCGAGGGGCTGACGATCCTGCTTGCGGAGCAATCGATCGAGCTCGCGCTGGAAGTTTCCGACTTCGCCACCGTGCTGCAGGTGGGCAGGAGCGTGCTGTCAGGCACGGCCGCGTCGCTGGCGCAGGACCCGCAGGTGCAGAAGGCATATCTCGGCGGCTGATGCGACCTTGTAGGATGGGTAGAGCGAAGCGAAACCCATCATCTTCTTCGCGGGCGGCAACCAATGGGTTTCGCTTCGCTCTACCCATCCTACGGGCTACGAACAGCTCACTCCGCGGCTTCCTTGACGGAACGCTCTTCTTCGCGCCGATGCTCCTCCTCGTCCTCTTCATCGGTCGAGCTGCTCCAGCCCGCGAACATATTGGAGAGCTTGTCGAGATAGAGGTAGACCACCGGCGTCGTGAACAGTGTCAGCGCCTGGCTCACGATCAGGCCGCCGACCATGGCGTAGCCGAGCGGCTGGCGGATTTCCGATCCTGTGCCGGTGCCGAGCATCAAGGGCACGCCGCCGAGCAGCGCCGCCATCGTCGTCATCATGATCGGGCGGAAGCGCAGCAGCGCTGCCTGCCGGATCGCGGCCTCGGGCTCCAGGTGATCGTCGCGCTCGGCCGCGATCGCGAAGTCGACCATCATGATGCCGTTCTTCTTGACGATGCCGATCAAGAGGATGATGCCGATCAGCGCGATCAGGCTGAAGTCGAAGCCGGCCGCCATCAGGATCGCGAGTGCGCCGACGCCGGCCGAGGGCAGCGTCGACAGGATGGTGATCGGATGGATGTAGCTCTCGTAGAGGATGCCGAGGATCAGGTAGACGACCACGAGCGCGGCGAGGATCAATAGCGGCACAGTGCTCAGCGATTGCTGGAACGCCTGCGCGGTGCCCTGGAAGCTCGAATTCAGCGTCGGCGGCGCACCCATCTCGACCATCGCCTTCTGCACCGAATTGGTCGCTTGTCCCAGCGCCACGCCCTGCGCCAGATTGAAGCTGATGGTGATCGCCGGGAATTGGCCCTGGTGGCTGATCGACAGCGGCCGCACCGGCACGCTGGTCCAGGTCGCAAAGGTCGACAGCGGCACCTGCTCGCCGGTTAGCGGTGACTTCAGATAGATCTTGTTCAGCGTGTCGATACCGGCCTGCAGTTCGGGCAGCACTTCCAGGATCACGTGATAGCTGTTGAGCTGGGTGAAATATTGCGTCACCTGACGCTGGCCGAACGCGTCATACAGCGTGTCGTCGATGAGCTGCGGCTGGATGCCGTAGCGCGAGGCGGTGTCGCGGTTGATCTTCAGTTCGAGCGTGGTGCCGTTGGTCTGCTGGTCGGTCGCGACGTCGCGCAGTTCCGGCAATGTCTGCATCTTCGCGAGAATCTTCGGCGCCCATTCGTTCAGCTCGGCGAGATTGGCGTCCTGCAGCGTGAATTCGAACTGGGTGCGGGTCGGCCGGCCGCCGAGGCGGACGTCCTGCGCCGCCTGCATGAACAATCTGGCACCTTCGACCTGCTCGAGCTTCGGCCGCAGGCGTGCGATGATCTGCTGCGCGTTGGCGGAGCGCTGGTCGCGCGGCTTCAGCGTGATGTACATGGCGCCGTTGTTGCCCGCCCGGCCGCTGCCGCCGATGGCCATGGCCACCGTCGCGACGTCAGGGTCGGCGAGCACGATCTTGCCGAGCGCCTCCTGCTTGCGCTTCATGTCGACGAAGGAAATGTCCTGGTTGGCTTCCGAGGTCGCGGTGATCAGGCCGACGTCCTGCTGCGGGAAGAAGCCCTTCGGGATGACCACAAACAGGTAGACCGACAGGCCGAGCGTCGCGAAGAAGATCATCAGCGTCGTGAACTTCCAGCGCAATGCGAGGTCGAGCACGTTTTGATAACCCCGCAGCATGGCGTCGAAGCCACGCTCGCTCATCTGGTAGAACCGGCCGTGCTTGGTCTCGCCATGGGCCCGCAGGAAGCGCGAGGCCATCATCGGCGTCAGCGTCAGCGACACGAACATCGAGACGAAGATCGTCATCGCCAGCACGACCGCGAATTCGCGGAACAGGCGCCCGATGATGCCTCCCATCAGGAGCAGCGGGATCAGCACCGCGACCAGCGAGATGCTGATCGAGACGATCGTGAACCCGATCTCGCTCGCGCCCTTGAAGGCGGCCGCCATCGGCTTCTCGCCTTCCTCGATATAGCGCGTGATGTTCTCCAGCATCACGATGGCGTCGTCGACCACGAAACCCACGGCGATGGTCAGCGCCATCAGGGACAGGTTGTCCAGCGTGTAGCCGAACACCCACATCAGTGCACAGGCGCCGAGCAGGGCGAGCGGCACGGTCACAGTCGGGATGACCGTGGCCCAGAAGCTGCGCAGGAACACGAAGATCACCATCACGACCAGCCCGATCGTGAGCAGCAGCGTGAATTGCACGTCCTCGACCGCGGCGCGGATCGTGGTGGTGCGGTCGCTGATGACGTCGATCTTGATCGCCGGCGGGATCGCGGCGACCAGCCGCGGCAGGGTTGCCTTGATCTTGTCGACGGTGTCGATGACGTTGGCGCCGGGTTGCTTGAAGATGACCAGGAACACGCCGCGCTGGCCGTTGGCCCAGGCCGCCTGCTTGGCGTCTTCCGGGCCGGCGACGGCCTGGCCGATATCGCGGATTCGCAACGGGCCGCCATTGCGGTAGGCGATGATGACGTCGTTCCAGGGGGCGGCCTTCAGGAGCTGGTCGTTGGCGTAGATCGTATAGGCGCGGGTGTCGCCGTCGATATTGCCCTTGGGACTGTCGACCGTGGCGCTGGTGATGGCGGCGCGCACGTCCTCCAGCGACAGGCCCTTTGCCACCAGCTTGGCCGGATCGATCTGGACCCGTACCGACGGCTTCTGTTGACCGCCGATGATGACCTGGGCCACGCCGGAGATCTGGCTGATCTGCTGCGCAAGCTGCGCGTCGACGGCATCGCTCACCTCGGTCAGCGGCAGCGTCTCCGAGGTCGCCGACAGCAGCATGATCGGGGAGTCCGCCGGGTTGACCTTTCGGTAGGTCGGCGGCGACGGCAGGTTCTTCGGCAATTGGCCGCTCGCCGCGTTGATGGCGGCCTGTACGTCGTTGGCGGCGCCATCGATACTGCGATTGAGATCGAACTGGATGGTGATCGATGCGGTGCCGAGATAGCTCGTCGAGGTCATCTGGGCGACGCCGGGGATCTGCGCGAATTGGCGTTCCAGCGGCTGCGCCACCGAGGTCGCCATGGTTTCCGGGCTGCCGCCGGGCAAATTCGCGGTGATCTGGATGGTCGGGAAGTCGACCTGCGGCAGCGGTGCGACGGGCAGCAGCGGATACGCCACGAGGCCGACAAAAAGAATGCCCGCCATCAGCAGCGAGGTGCCGATGGGGTAGCGGATGAAGGGAGCGGAAATGCCGTAGCTCATTCCGGCTTCACCTTGGATTGCGTCGCATCCGAGCTCGCGACCGCGGTGCTGACGAGCACGCCGGGCGAGACTTTGTATTGGCCTGAGGTAATCACCTGCTGGCCTGGCGATAACCCCTCATCGACCACGGATTTGCCGTCGATCGAGTAGCTGACCTTGATCCGGTGCAGCTCCGCCTTGTTCTCCTGGCTGACAGTATACGCGTAAAGCCCGTCCGTGCCATGCTGGACGGCATCGTCGGGAACCACGGTCGCATCCTTCAGCGTCCGCACCAGGAGCCGCGTCGATACCGATTGGCCCGGCCACAGCGCGTGGTCCTTGTTCTCGAACACCGCCTTCAGGCGGATGGTTCCGCTGGTCGTATCGACCTGGTTGTTGATCAGCGCGAGAACGCCGGTGGACAGGAGGCGCTTGCCGTCAGTGGAGTAGGCGATGGTCTTCGGCGGGGAGGCCGCCAGCGCCGCCTTGATGTCAGGCAGTTGGTCCTCGGGCGCGGTGAAAATCACCGCGATCGGCTCGATCTGGGCGATCGAAACGATGCCGGTCTGGGTCGCGGCATTGACGATGTTCCCGACATCGACCTGGCGCAGGCCGGCGATCCCCGTGATCGGCGCCTTGACGGTCGCGTAATCGAGCTGCGTCTGCGCATTCGTGATCGCCGCATCGTCTGCGGCGATCTGCGCCGTCAATTGCGCGACCATGGAGCGCTGGGTGTCGGTCTGCTGGCGCGTGGCGAACTCGCCGAGCCGGGTGTAGCGCTGCAGATCGAGCTTGGCATTGGCGAGATTCGCCTCGTCCTGCTGCTTCTTGGCCGTGGCCTGGTCGAGCGCGGCCTGATACGGGCGCGGATCGATCTCCACCAGGACGTCGCCCTTGTTGACCAGCTGGCCTTCCTGGAAGGCGATCTTCATGATCTGTCCGTCGACGCGGGTGCGGACCTGGACGGTGTTGAAGCCCTGCACGGTGCCGAGGCCGGTCAAATAGACCGGGAAATCGGCGGTTTCGACGCGTGCAATCCGAACCGGGACGGGCGGACGGGCAACGGCGGCAGTCTTTTGCCCGTCAGCTTTGGTGTGCCCCACGCCATAGCGCTGCCAGCCAAAATACCCCGCGGCGCCGACGGCGGCGACCAGCAAGAGCCAGCCTATCGTTCGTGACTTGGACATGCGCGCTCATGGGTTCGGAGACAATTATAGGTGTTTAAAACCGTTCCGGGGAAACCATATAATGCGTCAGCACTTAATGCGTACACACACTAACACTTGAGAATCCTAAACATTTGGAAAGGTTTAGGAGCGCGTTCCTGAAGCCTCGATCCGTCCGTTGAAACCGACATGTCGCTCGATCTGAAACGCCAGCTTGTTTCGCAGCTTGTCGAGAGTTCACGCCTGTTGCGTAACTATATCGACCATCGTGCGAAGACGCGTGGCACCACGCGCGCGCAATGGATCGTGCTGTTCCGGCTGCGGGAGCAGGAGGGGCTGTCGCAGGTCGATCTCGCCGATGTGCTCGAACTGCAGCCAATCTCGCTGGTGCGACTGCTTGACCGACTGGTCGAGCACGGGCTGCTCGAGCGCCGGCCTGATCCGAAGGACCGCCGCGCCAACCGCCTGTTCCTCACCGATCGCGGCCGGCAGCTGGTCGACGATCTCGACAGCCTGCGCGATGCGATCGCAACCGACGTGCTGCGCGACATTCCCGATCAGCGGATCGAGGCCAGCCTTCAGACGCTGCGGGACCTCAAGGATCGCATCAAGTCGCTCGGCGAAGGCCCGGACGTTGCGGTGAAATAAAGCACTTCACCTCGCCCGCAAGCGGGAGAGGGAGTTTCTCTCCCGGTTGAATCCGGACTCGATGTCGGTCATATCGCAGCCCGCGAGCGAAATCGGGGTGAGCGATGGACGAGCTGAACGGACGCATGATGGCCTGCCAGATACTGATCACGGGATTGATCGCGCGCGTTGCCAACGAGCAGAAGGATCCGCTGCGTTTCATCACCGATTTCCGCGACGAGATCAAAGCGGTGGTGAATGGAGTCAATATTGCAGGCGAGAACACCGATCGCGTGCGTCAGGTCGCACAGCGGACGGTGGACGAATTGTTCTCGCTGATGAAGCCGCCGAGCGCCGATTAAGCTTCGTTTACCGCCGAACTGTGGGTGATTGATTTCGCAGCGGTTTTCCTGCTCTTTAGAATCGTTATTAGAATAGTTTGAAATAATCAGATTAGAAGCGTTCTGATCTGGATCGATTCAAACGAGCGATCGACGCATTCGCGTTGACCCGAAATTTCGTCGCCGATACCACCCGCCCATCGTCGCGTATCAAAGCGCATAAATCAGAATTCATCGCGGGGGCGAGTGATGAGCAACATAAAGACGCCGAGGTCGCTGCGTTTCGAGGTGGCGATCAACTCGGCCGGCGAACGGCTTGAGGGCTACTCGGGCAAGAAAGTGTCGACGGTTGCGGGCCTGATCGCGGTCGCATCGTTTTCCGGCGCCGAAGCGCAACAGCCCGATTTGCCGCCGGTGAACGTGGAAGCGCCCGTGGCGCGGCCGCGGACGGCCAACACCAAGCCGACACCGGATCAGGTCCGCGCCCGCACCGCACTCAGGCGCGCGTCGCGTCGCACGCAGCAGACGCGGGTTGCGGCCGTGCCTTATCCCAACGCCGGTGGGCTCAATGCCGATCGCGATCCCTATGCGGATCCTGCCGCGCCTTACAAGGTCGATCGCGTGCAGGCGTCAGGAAAGTTTCCCGAGCCGATCCTGAATACGCCGAAGACGATCACGGTGCTCTCCAGGCAAGTGCTGGACGACAAGAACGCCACCACGTTGCGGCAGGCCGTGCTGAGCACCGCCGGTGTCACGCTCGGCACGGGCGAGGGCGGCAACGCCTTCGGCGACCGCTTCTTCATCCGCGGCTTTGATGCACGCAACGACATATTCATCGATAGCGTGCGCGACGCCGGCGTCAGCGTCCGCGAGAACTTCTTCACCGAGCAGGTCGAAATCCTGCGCGGCCCCGGCTCTTCATTTGCCGGCCGAGGCACCACCGGCGGCGCCATCAACATCGTCACCAAGCAGGCGACGACGGAGGGCAGCTTCTACAACATGGATACGACGTTCGGCACCGATCGCACCAAGCGCGTCACGCTCGACGTCAACCAGGTGATCAGCCCGACGCTTGCCGTGCGCGCGGGCGGCCTGTTCCAGGACGCGGGCGTTGCCGGCCGTGACTACGTGTCCGATGACCGCGGCGGCGGGTTCGTTGCGGCGAAGTGGACGCCGATCGATGCGGTGAAGGTGACTGCAGGCTACATTCACACCGATATTCACGGCCTGCCGGATTTCGGCGTGCCCTATTTCCGGCCGAGCACCGCGAGCAAGGCAGGCGGCCCGTTCCCGGATTTCGGCGTCAACCGCAACAATTGGTACGGCTTCACCGATCGCGACTTCTCGCAGGTGAAGCAGGATATCGGCACCATCAACGCCGAGGTGCAGGTCACGCCGGATCTTACGCTCAGCAACAAGACCAGGGCCTCGCGCTCGCTGTTGAATTACATCGGCACGCTGCCTGAGGCGCCGGTCCTCAGGAATCCGCTCATTTTCTCGACGTTGTCGGCCAATCCGCAGAGCCGCTATCAGACCACCGATACGCTGGCCAACCAGACCGAGGCCACCTACAAATTCGACACTGGCGGCTGGCGCCATACGGCGCTCGTCGGTGTTGAAGTGTCGCAGGAGCGCTCCAGCATCGACAAGTATACCGGCTTGAGTTCGGAAGCCATTGGCGCGCCGTTCTCGGGCACGGGCTCGGTCACGGGTGTCAGCGTGTTCAACCCGCAATACACATTCCTGCCGTTCGGCACGACCCCGACGCTTGCGGGTCTCCCAACCAAGATCGGAATCGACACTACCAGCGGCTACCTGCTCGACACCGTCAACTACCACGATCTCGTCATCCTCAACGGCGGCATCCGCTACGATGATTACAAGATCAACACGAGCGGCTTCGGCACGGTGAACGGCGTGCCCAACGTGTTCGGGACGCAGTCGGGCGAGTTCGGTCTGCCGAACTTCAATTTGGGCATCCTGCTCAAGCCGCTTCCGATCGCGAGTGTCTATGCGGCCTACGCCACCTCTTCGAATCCTGTCGGCGCGGAGTTCGACGGGACCAGCACAGCGTATGGCGGCCTCTCGCCGGTGCTGAACGGTAACACTAATCAGATCTTCGGTCCCGAGAAGAACACGGCGATCGAACTCGGCACCAAATGGGAGTTGTTCGATCGGCACTTGCTGGTGACGGCGGCGCTATTCCAGACCGAAAAGGATAACGCGCGTGAATCGGTCAATATCACGCCGGCGACCGCCACCGCATCCTGTCCCTATCCCGCGAACACAAGCGGCACCGTGCCCTGCATCAGTGCCGGCGCTGCCTACCGCATCCGCGGCATCGACCTCGGCCTTGGCGGCAAGATCACGGACAAATGGAGCGTGTTCGGCGGACTGGTGCTGATGCAGTCCGAGGTGACGAAATCGCTCGTTCCGCCCGCGAACACGATTCTCTACACCACCAATGTCGGCCTGCCGCTCGCCAACGTCGCGCATCAATCGTTCAGCCTGCTGACGAAGTACCAGCTCACGGACATGTGGGAGATCGGTGGGCAGGCGGTCTACCGTTCCAAAATCTATGGCGGCACGTTCCTCGCGGCGAACCAGGGCACGCAATTGCCGAGCTACTGGCGCTTCGATGCGTTCGCGGAGGCGAAGCTCAACAAGAACTGGAGAGTCAAACTGTTCGTGAACAACATCTTCAACAAGCTTTATTACGACGCGTTGTATCAGAGCCCGGCTCCGTTCGTGCTCGAGGCGCCAGGTCGCGCCGCCTATCTCGTCGTATCGGCACGGTTCTGAAACGACAGGGCATGCTGATTTGCGTTCCGAATGTGCTGAGCAAGACCGATGTGGCTGACTTCCGTCGCATCATGGATGCCAGCGCCTGGGAGGATGGACGTTCGACGGCAGGCGCCGCATCGGCGCTGGTGAAGCGCAACGAGCAGTTGCCGCCGGATAGCGAGGTTGCACGCCAACTCGGCAGCCGCGTGCTGTCGGCGCTTTCGGCCAGTGCGCGCTTCATCTCGGCGGCGATCCCACTTAGAATCTTTCCACCTTTGTTCAACCGTTACGTCGCCACCGACGGTCATCATTTCGGTCTGCATGTCGACAACGCGGTGAGGGGAGACCATCTCACCGGCTTGCGGATACGCACCGACCTCTCGGTCACGCTGTTTTTATCGGAGCCGGATGAATATGATGGCGGCGAGCTCGTCATCGAAGATCTCTACGGCTCGCATGAAGTGAAGCTGCCGGCCGGCGACCTCGTTCTTTATCCTGCTTCTAGTTTGCATCTGGTCACGCCGGTGACGCGGGGCGCGCGGGTTGCGTCTTTCTTCTGGCTCCAGAGCATGGTACGGGAGGCGCACGCTCGCAGTCTGATCTTCGATCTGGACACCGCTATCCAGGCCTTGGTGGAGCGGCTTGGGCGAGACGATCCCGAAACGGTCAAATTGACCGGCATCTATCACAACTTGATACGCCACTGGGCCGAAGTATGAACATCCTAACTACCCGCGCGACACTCCTTGCACTCTCCGTGCTGACGCTGGTCTCGTTTGCAGCACCGTCGTCGGCGCAGCAGCAGATGGCGCCCGCCGCTCCCGCTCCATCTGCGCCTGTCGCGCAACAGACTGCTCCCGCCGCGCCGCAACCACCGGCAGAGGCGGCGACGCCGGCGCAGTCACCCTCCGCCGCCGCGTCGGTTGCCTCGCAGGGAACTCAAGACGTCAGTGCAGCGCCCGCCGAGGGCGACGGCAAGAAATCGGCGACCATCGCCGGACTGAAGGAACTGTCGCCCTGGGTGATGTTCTGGAATGCCGACATCGTCGTGAAGGCGGTGATGATCGGTCTTGCCTTTGCATCGCTGGTGACCTGGACGGTGTTCATCGCCAAGATGATCGAGCTTACCGTCGTGCAGCGCAAGTTGCGCGCCGCGCTCGCCAAGATCAGCGATGTGCGCTCGCTTGCTGAAGCGCAGTTCGCGCTCGGCGCCAAGGGCAGCGTGCTGTCGACCCTGATCGCCGCGGCGATGCGGGAAGGGCGGCTGTCGGCCGGCATCTCCAGCGACGCCGGCATCAAGGAACGCGCGGCATCGAGCTTTGCCGAGATCGTGCGTGCCGAAGGCCGCCGCATTCGCGTCGGCATGGGCCTGCTTGCGACCATCGGCGCGACCTCGCCCTTCGTCGGTCTGTTCGGCACCGTCTGGGGCATCATGAACAGCTTCATCGGCATCTCGAAATCGCAGACCACCAACCTCGCGGTGGTCGCGCCCGGCATCGCCGAGGCGCTGCTCGCAACCGCGATCGGCCTCGTCGCGGCGATCCCGGCCGTGATCATCTACAATCACTTCTCGCGGGTGACGAAGGGTTATCTGGAACTGGTCGGCCGTGCCTCGGGCGCGGCTGCGCGGCTGCTGTCGCGCGACCTCGACCGCACCAATGTCAGCGTGTCCAGCGGCGCACATTCGCGCACGGCGGCGGAGTAGGCGATGGCTGTCTCGATCGCGGACAATGACGGCGACGACGACGATTTCGCGGAATCGCACGAGATCAACGTCACGCCATTCATCGACGTCATGCTGGTGCTGCTGATCATCTTCATGGTGGCCGCGCCGCTCTCCACCGTGGACCTGCCGATCGATCTGCCGACGTCGAGTGCGACGCCGCAGAAGAAGCCGGATAAGCCGACCTATGTCAGCATCAAGTCGGACCTGACGCTTGCGATCGGCGAAAATGCGGTCAAGCGCACTGAGCTGGTGCATTCGCTCGATACCTTGGCCGACATGAGCAAGGATAAGTATGTATTCCTGCGAGCGGATCGCGCGGTGCCTTACGGCGAGCTGATGGGGGTGATGGAAATCCTGCGCTCGGGCGGCTACAACAGGGTCAAGCTGGTGACGCTCGAAGGTGTTCCCGGCGCGCCTGCCGCACCGCAGGCCGCCGAACCGGCAAAACCTTGACGACGGACAGCGATGTCTGACCTCGATCTCGAGCAGAAGCCTTCCCGACGGCTATGGATTTGCGCCGCAGCGACGGCGCTTGCGCTGCATGTTGGCGGCGCGGCGCTGGCGCTGGCGAATTTGCGCGGCGATGACGTCGGCGACGGCTTGGGCGCAAATGCCGCCGAGTTCGCGGTGGAGATGGCCTCGCCCAAGGTCGAGGACGAGAATCTGCCGCCGGGGCCCGACGCCGATGCCTCGCAGGCCGCTCCGCAGCTCTCCGAGCAGAAGGCCGAGGTCAAGGAGACCGACCTTCCGAAGGACGTGCCGCAGGAGTCCGAAGACCCCGACCGCATCGTCACGCAGAACGACTCGAAGAAACCCCAGGAAGACGATCCCAAGGTCCAGGCCGTCCAGACCCAGGCCTCCGAGGAGGCGCCGGCCCAGGAAGCAACCGCGCGGCAGACGCTGGAAGAGAACGCGCCGGAGGCCGAGCAGGCCAAGGCCCCCAATCGCGGCATCGGCAAGGACAGGCAGAAGCTCACCGCCGACTGGGGCCGCAAGATCAGCGCCTATTTCGAGCTCCACAAGCGCTATCCGCACAACAAGAGCAAGGCGACCACCGTGAAGGTCAGCATCGTGCTGAACCGCCGCGGTAACATCGTCAACGTCGCTGTCGCGGAGTCCTCAGGCGACCCGGCCTTCGATGACGCGGCCATCTCGATGGTCCGTCGCTCCGACCCCGTCCCCGCGCCGCCAGCCGAACTCACCGAAGACCAATTCGCCTTCAGCCTCGACGTGAACTTCAAGAAGCCGAAGTAACGGATTGAGGCACAGGGCGGATTAGCTCGTAGGATGGGTAGAGCGGAAGCGAAACCCATCGGTCTCAAAGCACGCTGCGCGAATGATGGGTTTCGCTTCGCTCTACCCATCCTACGGCTGCAACGCGGCTCTAGCGCCAGAAATAGCGGATGCCGACGTAGACCACGACGAGGCAGGCGAAGATCAGCGCCACAGGGAGCGGCCGTTTGCCTGTCGGGCCCGATACCCCCGGCTTCTTGGCGGGGAGGCGGCGGAAGGCGGTGACATTGCCGCGGTCGGCGACCGGCTCGCGGGAGGGCGCGGGGACGTCGGGCGGCGTGCCGGCACCGCCCATCTCGGCATAATAGCTCTTGTACATCAGCTTGATGGTGGCCTCGCTCGCCTCAAGCTCCGGCATCTGCTCCAGGAGCTTGTTGTAGGTGCCGAGGAAGTTCTGCGCGTCGGCCGACAGGGACGACGTGCCGTTCAGCTTGGCGAGCATTTTCCAGGTCGCGAAGTCCGCTCTGGCACGGGTGTCTGCACGTCGAGCGATCAGCATATCGGCAGCTTTGATCAAGAGGCCCTCGCGATTTTTTCTCAACCTAGGCGTTGCCGGTGATGAGGAGAAGCGCACCTATCACATAGCCGGTCAGTGTCCGCAGTATCGCGGAAATAATATCAAGATTGAGACCAAGCTGCGAACCGAGCAGGGGCAGCAAGATCAAAAGCCCGATCAGGATCAGCAACCCGTAGGGCTCGAGGCGCGCGAGCGGTTCGGCGAGCGGCCGGGGCAAGAGCCCGACCGCCACCCGGCCGCCATCCAGCGGCGGGATCGGCATCATGTTGAAGATCGCGAGCACGATATTGATGAGGAAGGCGTTTTTGAGATTGTCCGCGACCCAGCGCGCGCTGTCCGGCGGGACGAATGGGAGTAAGTGGAATGCCAGTGCGGCAACCAAAGCGAGAATGATGTTGGTGGCGGGGCCGGCCAGCGCCACCCAGACCATGTCGAGCCGGGGATGCTTGAGATTGCGGAAATTGACCGGCACCGGCTTGGCATAGCCGAACAGGAAGGGCGACTGCGACAGCAACAGCACGGCGGGCAGGACCACTGTGCCGAAGGGATCGATATGCTTCAACGGATTGAAGCTGACGCGGCCGAGCTGCCAGGCGGTGTTGTCACCCAGCCGGTGGGCGACGAAGCCGTGCGCCGCCTCATGGAAGGTGATGGCGATCAGGAGCGGCAGCACCCAGACGGAGATGGTGTAGAGGGAGATGTTCAAGGGGGATATCCGGTCGCGGCGGCGCCGCTCTCAACCACACATGATGGTTGCGGCCGGGTTCCGGCGCAAGGCGGAAATGCGCTGCGACGCATTAGCGCGGAATATCGGCCGTCAGCGTAGCTTCTGCACTGCCGGATCGGCCTCGACGACCTCCTTGGGGCCGGATTGCGTCGTCGCGATCCAGATGCCCGCGAACACGGTCACGATGCCAATCACCAGATTCCAGCGCAGCGGCTCGCCCAGCAGCGTGGCGCCGACGAGCGATGCCGCGATCGGATTGACGGTCACCGAGATCGCGACGCGGGTCGGCGTCGTGCGCTCCAGCGCGAATGCCCAGAGATAGAACGTCAGCGCCGCGCCGAAGGCCCCGAGATAGACCGCGCCGAACCATTGTGGGACACCGAAAGCGGCGACCGGGGCAAAACTGCCACGCGCGAGCGAGGCGAGGATAAGGCAGGCGGCACCGGCGGCCATGGCTATCGTCGTGAACGGGATGGGGCCGGAGCGGCGGATGAAGGGCCTCGACCAGATGCTGTAGAGCGCCATGCAGAGCGCGGCCGCGACCATCAGGAGATCGCCGCGCCACGCCCCGTCAGGCGCGGTGCTGAGGCCGGAGAGCAGGGCCATGGCGACACCTGTTATCGTCACCAGTACGCCCGTGGTCTTTCGCACCGTCAATTGCTCGCTGCCAAGCGCCGCGCCGACCGCCATCGTCAATAGCGGCAATGTCGAGAGCGCGAGCGCACCGCGCGCCGCCGTCGTGAAGATCAGCGATGCGTTGAACAGGATCGGGAACAGGGCGAAGAACAACAGGCCGAGGCCAATCACCGCCGGCCAGTCGCGTCGCGCCGGCCAGCCTCGTCCCTGTATCAGGACGAGCGGAAGCAGCAGCAGGAAGCCGATGCCGAAGCGGAACGCGCCGATGGCGAGCGGGTCGATGGCGCCCACGAGGTAGCGCGTTGCCCCGATCGACGTGCCGCCAAGCGCGCTCGAAAGCACCGCGGCCAGGACACCCCAAGTTTCGCCCATCCGGCTTGACCCCATTTTTCGGTTCTTGCCGACGGTAGGGGGACACGCCATAATCAAGAAATCAAATTTATCTTATGGATAAAATCACGGTTCGTTATGAGCATGGATCCGGACCTCCTGAAGGCATTCGTTGCGGTGGCGGACCATCGTTCCTTCACCCGTGCGGCCGTGGCGCTGAACCGGACGCAATCGGCAGTCAGCATGCAGGTGAAGCGGCTGGAAGAGCGGCTGCAGGCGGAGCTGTTTCATCGCACCAAAGCCAATGTTGACCTCAGCGCGGCCGGCGAAGGCTTGCTCGGCTATGCGCGCCGCATCCTCAGCCTGAACGAGGAGGCGATGGGCCGCGTCCGGGAGCACAAGGTAGAGGGGCGCGTCCGCCTCGGCGTGATGGACGACTACGGCACGCTACTGGTCCCGCCGCTGCTCGCCAGCTTCGTCGCCAATTATCCGCTGATCCATATCGAGATGGAGACGGGGCTGACTTCGTCCATGACCGACCGGCTCGGAGAGGCCTACGACCTCGTCATCGCCATGCACCCGGAAGGACGCGGCGAAGGCGAACTCCTGCGGTGCGAGCAGGCGGTGTGGGCGGCGAGCCCGGAGCATCGCGTCGAGGAGCTTGATCCGCTTCCGGTGGCGCTTTACCCGCAGGGCTGCCTGTTCCGGAGTTGGGCGATGCAGGCGCTTGACGCTGCGAAGCGGCCGTGGCGGCTCGCCTTCGTCAGCCACAGCCTCGCGGCGGTCGAGGCGATCGCGGTGCAGGGATTGGCCGTGACCGTGGTCAAGGCCGGGACCTTTCCGCCGCGGCTCCGGCGCCTGTCGGATCGCGACGGCATGCCGCCGCTGCCGCGCGCCGAGATCAGGCTGCATCGCGCCGCGAACCTGTCGCGCGCGGCGTTACTGTTGGCCGACCATCTGGTCGCGGAGCTCCGCCAACCGATTTAATTAGTAGGTCGCGCGGCCGCCCGAGATGTCGAACACAGCGCCGGTGGAGAAGGCGCAATCCTCCGACGCCAGCCAGGCGACCAGCGCGGCGAGTTCTTCCACCAGCACGAAGCGGCCCTTCGGAATCTTCGACAGCATGAAATCGATATGCTGCTGCGTCATCTGGTCGAAGATCGCGGTACGCGCCGCCGCCGGCGTTACCGCGTTGACGAGGATATCGTGTTGCGCGAGTTCCTTGCCGAGCGATTTCGTCAGCGCGATCAGGCCGGCCTTCGACGACGAATAATGCGCCGCGTTCGGATTGCCTTCCTTGCCGGCAATGGAGGCGATGTTGACGATCCGGCCGTAGCCCTGCTTGAGCATCGCCGGCACGATCGCCTTGCAGCAGATGAAGGGGCCGTCGAGGTTGATGCGCAGTACCTTGCGCCATTCGTCGAGGTCAGTCTCCCACACGGTCTTGTTGATGCCGGCGATACCGGCATTGTTGACGAGGATGTCGATCTTGCCGAACGCTTTCAGCACTTCGTCGCGCGCTTTCTCGACGCCGGCGGGATCGGTAACGTCGACCTTGAAGGCGGCCACCTCCGGGCCGATCTCCTTCGCGGTCTTCTCCGCCAGCGCGATGTCATGATCCCAGATCGCGACTTTGGCGCCGGAGGCGACAAAGCGATCGGTGATTGCGCGCCCAAATCCCTGCGCGCCGCCGGTGACAACCGCAACGCGGCCGGTGAGATCGTATTCGTTCATGGTGTGCTTCCTTGAAATTAGAGGGTCCAGCCGCCGTCGATGGCATGCGCGACGCCGGTGGTGAACGCGCTCTCGTCGCTGGCGAGATAGACGGCGAGTGCGGCGATCTCCTCGGCGGTGCCGAGCCGGCCCATCGGCTGGCGGGCGATGAACATGTCGCGCCCTTGCGGGCCTGCGGCGGCGGCGCGCTGTAGCATCGAGGGCGTCTCGACCGTGCCGGGGCAGATGCAGTTGCAGCGGATGCCTTTGGAGATGAAGTCGGCCGCGACCGAGCGGGTGAGGGCGGCCACCGCCGCTTTGGTCGCTCCGTAGACGTAACGGTTCGGCGCGGCCTTGAACACGCCGGCGGCGGAGGCGATGTTCACGATCGCGCCACCGCCCGCGTCCAGCATGCCCGGCAGGAAGGCACGGATCGTGCGGTGCATCGACTTCACATTGAGGTCGAAGGAGAAATCCCAGTCCTCATCGGAGCAATCGAGCACCGTGCCGTGATGGACGAAGCCGGCGGCATTGAGCAGGATGTCAGTCTTGCCGACGCGCTTGGCCATCGCCGCGACCGCAGCGGTGTCGCGCACGTCCAGCCGCGCCACCTCGGGGATGCCCTCCTGCTTGAGGAGCGCGAGCTTCTCCTCGTCGATATCGGTGGCGAACACGGCGGCGCCCTCGCGCGCAAAGGCCACCGCGCAGGCGCGGCCGATGCCCACGGCCGCTGCGGTGACGAATGCGCGCTTGCCCTTCAGGCGGTCTGACATGTTGTCTCCCTTCATTCTGCTCGTCATTCCGGGGCACGCGAAGCGTGAGCTATGATGCGCAATTGCACATCAGAGAATCCATTTGTCCGCTTGCGTATGTGGCGCAATGGATTCCGGGTTCGCCGCTTCGCGACGCCCCGGAATGACGCCGACCTAGTGATTATCCCTGGCCACGCCGACCTTGCCGGCGATGTCGTGATAGCGGGTGGCGAGTTCGAGGCAGGCGCCGGTGGCCTGCTGGCCGACGGTGGCGCGATAGAGTTCCTGCCATGGCGTCTGGTTCGCCGGATAGCGGAAGCCGCCATTCGCCTTCAATTCGGCATGCCGCTTCTTCACCTCGTCATCCGAGATCAGG
This sequence comes from Bradyrhizobium sp. Ses1, assembly GCF_059512365.1. Taxonomy (NCBI): domain Bacteria; kingdom Pseudomonadati; phylum Pseudomonadota; class Alphaproteobacteria; order Hyphomicrobiales; family Nitrobacteraceae; genus Bradyrhizobium; species Bradyrhizobium sp. Ses1. Next base: position 160,038 of record NZ_JCAMOQ010000006.1, on the reverse strand, counting down.
ATGTTGGCGGTGCCCTTGTTCAGGTCGATGCGCACCCGGTCGCCGGTCTTCAGGATCGCCAGCCCGCCATCGGCGGCCGCTTCCGGCGAGGCGTTGAGGATCGACGGCGAGCCCGAGGTGCCGGACTGGCGTCCGTCGCCGATGCACGGCAGGGACAGGATGCCGCGTTTGATCAGCGCCGCCGGCGGCTGCATGTTCACGACTTCGGCACCGCCGGGATAGCCGATCGGACCGGCGCCGCGGATGAACAGCATGCAGTGCTCGTCGATCTCGAGCGAGGGATCCTCGATCCGCTTGTGGTAATCCTCCGGCCCCTCGAACACGATGGCGCGACCCTCGAAGGCGTTCGGGTCCTTCGGGTTGACCAGATAGCGGTCGCGGAACTCCTTGGAGATCACGCTGGTCTTCATGATCGCGGAATCGAAGAGATTGCCGCGCAGTACCAGGAAGCCTGCGTCCTTCACCAGCGGCTTGTCGTAGGTCCAGATCACGTCGGCATCGGGCCGGGCTGCATCCTTGCAGTTCTCGCCCATGGTGCGGCCGTTGACCGTCACCGCATCTTCATGGATGCGCTTGTGCGTCATCAATTCGCGCACCACCGAAGGCACGCCGCCTGCGCGGTGATATTCCTCGCCGAGATAGAAGCCGGCCGGCTGCATGTTCACCAGCAGCGGCACGTCGTGGCCATATTTCTGCCAGTCGTCGATCGACAATTCGACGCCGACATGGCGGGCGAGTGCGTTGATGTGGATCGGCGCGTTGGTCGAGCCGCCGATCGCCGAATTCACCACGATGCAGTTCTCGAACGCCTTGCGGGTGAGGATGTCGGAAGGCTTCAGGTCCTCCCAGACCATCTCGACGATGCGCTTGCCGGTCTCATAGGCGATCTGGCCGCGCTCGCGATAGGGCGCGGGGATCGCCGCGCATCCTGGCAGCGACATGCCGAGCGCTTCGGCCAGCGAGTTCATGGTCGAGGCGGTGCCCATCGTGTTGCAATGGCCGACCGACGGCGCCGAGGAGGCGACGACGTTCATGAACTCCTCATAATCGATCTCGCCGGCGGCGAGTTGCTCGCGCGCCTTCCAGACCACGGTGCCGGAACCTGAGCGCACGCCATTGTGCCAGCCATTCAGCATCGGCCCGCCCGACAGCACGATCGCGGGCAGGTTCACGGTCGCCGCCGCCATCAGGCAGGCGGGCGTGGTCTTGTCGCAGCCGGTGGTCAGCACCACGCCATCGAGCGGATAGCCGAAGAGAACTTCGACGAGGCCGAGATAGGCGAGATTGCGATCGAGCGCGGCGGTGGGCCGCTTCCCCGTCTCCTGAATTGGATGGGTCGGAAACTCCATCGCGATACCGCCGGCTTCGCGGATGCCTTCGCGCACCCGATGCGCCAGTTCAAGATGATGGCGATTGCAGGGCGAGAGATCGTTGCCGGTCTGCGCAATGCCGATGATCGGTTTGCCGGACTGCAGTTCCTGCCGCGTCAGTCCATAATTAAGGTAGCGCTCGAGATAGAGCGCGGTCATGCCGGGATTGTGCGGGTTGTTGAACCATTCACTGGAGCGGAGCTTGCGTTTGGTGACTGGCGTAACGGGCTTGTTCATTGTTTCTCCCCGAGCGCAAAAGGCATGCTGCACTGCACTCAGCCTTGTTTCATTGACGCGACTTTATGCACGTCGACCGACTGTTCGCAATTGATTGAGTGCCGCGATATTCAACTTTGATCCAACGACATCGCGAAAAAATTCTGCTAAGAGGCAGCTCAACTTGAAGAGTGGGCAGGGCCTTTGTGGTCCTAACCGCCGCTAGAATCGGAGGGAATTGAATGGCGTCGGTGCAGATTAGCGACGTGCGCAAGTCGTTCGGTGGGTTTGAAGTCCTGCACGGCGTGACTGTTCCGATCGAGGACGGTGCGTTCGTGGTGTTGGTCGGCCCCTCCGGCTGCGGCAAGTCGACATTGCTGCGCATGCTGGCGGGACTGGAGAACATCACCTCCGGGACGATCTCGATCGGCAATCGCGTCGTGAACAACGTGCAGCCGAAAGAGCGCGACATCGCGATGGTGTTCCAGAACTACGCGCTATACCCGCATATGACCGTTGCCCAAAATATGGGCTTCTCGTTGAAATTGCGGAATGCGAACCAGCAGGACATCACCTCCCGGGTCAAGAAGGCCGCCGAAATCCTCGCATTGACGCCGCTCCTTGAGCGCTTCCCCCGTCAATTGTCGGGTGGTCAGCGCCAGCGCGTCGCAATGGGGCGCGCGATCGTCCGCGATCCCCAGGTGTTCCTGTTCGACGAGCCGCTGTCCAATCTCGACGCCAAGCTGCGCGTCGCCATGCGCACCGAGATCAAGGAACTGCACCAGCGGCTGAAGACCACGACGGTCTATGTCACCCACGACCAGATCGAGGCGATGACGATGGCCGACAAGATCGTCGTCATGCATGACGGCATCGTCGAGCAGATGGGATCGCCGCTCGAGCTCTATGACAAGCCCGACAACCAGTTCGTCGCCGGCTTCATCGGCTCGCCCGCAATGAACTTCCTCAACGGGCATCTGAAAGCCAACGGTCAGGTTTATGTCGAGACCGAGGAGGGCGCCCGGTTGCCGCTGGCGACCGCGCCGACCGCCTCCGACGGCAAGCCGGTGGTCTATGGCATCAGGCCCGAGCATCTCGACCTCGCCAGTGACGGCATCGAGGCTGAAGTCATCGTCGTCGAGCCCACCGGTTCGGAAACCCAGATCGTGGCGCGCATCGGCAAGCAGGACATCATTGCGGTGTTCCGCGAGCGACACGACGTCAAGCCCGGCGAAAGGATTCATTTGCGGCCGCGCGCGTCGTCCGCTCACCTGTTCGACAAGGACACCGGCCACCGTCTTTAGAGCATGATCCGGAAAAGTGGACACCGGTTTTCCGAAGAAGATCATGCTCGAACAAAGAGCTAGAGCGGGATGACAATTCGAAGAAAAGTCATCACGCTCTAGGCGGCCGGATTAACTAGGCCAAGCAAGACCATAAAATTAAGGGAGAAGACTTGAAATGAATAAGTTTACGACCGATCGCCGCTCGCTGCTCAAGGGCGGTGCGGGTCTTCTGGCAGCCGCCGCGACGATGTCGGGCGACGAACTGCTGGGCTATGCGAAGGCCTGGGCGCAGACTTCGCCGTGGAAGCCGGAGCCGGGGGCCAAGATCAACCTTTTGCGCTGGAAGCGCTTCGTCGAAGCCGAAGACGTTGCCTTCATGAAGATCGTCGACGCGTTCCAGAAGGCCAACAACGTCACGATCAACGTCTCCAACGAATCCTACGATGACATCCAGCCCAAGGCGTCGGTTGCCGCCAATACCGGGCAGGGCCTCGACATGGTCTGGGGTCTCTACTCGCTGCCGTTCCTGTTCCCGAGCAAATGCGTCGATGTTACCGACGTCGCCGACTATCTCGGCCAGAAATGCGGCGGCTGGACTGACTCCGGCAAGGCCTACGGCATGCTCAACGGCAAATGGATCGGCATTCCCGTTGCCGCCACCGGCGGCCTCGTCAACTACCGCGTCGCCGCGGCCGAGAAGGCCGGCCACAAGGAGTTCCCGAAGGATCTCGCCGGCTTTGCCGACCTCGTGAAGGGCATGAACAAGAACGGCACGCCGGCCGGCATGGCGCTGGGCCATGCCTCGGGCGACGCCAACGGCTGGCTGCACTGGGCGCTGTGGGCCCATGGCGGCAAGATGATCGACAAGAACAACAAGGTCGTCATCAACTCGCCCGAGACCGCCAAGTCGCTGGAGTACGTCAAGGGCCTCTACGAGAACTTCGTGCCGGGCACGGCGTCATGGAACGACAGCTCCAACAACAAGGCGTTCCTCGCCGGCCAGCTTCACCTCACCACGAACGGCATCTCGATCTATGTGACGGCGAAGAAGGAGAATCCGCAGATCGCGGAGGACATGAACCATGCGCATCTGCCGCCCGGCATCGACGGCAAGACGCGCGAGCTTCATCTCGGGTTCCCGATCCTGATCTTCACCTTCTCGAAGTATCCGCAGACCTGCAAGGCGTTCACCGCCTTCATGCTGGAGCCGGACCAGTTCAACCCCTGGATCGAAGCGGCGCAGGGTTATCTGTCCCACTTCCTCCTCGGCTACGACAAGAACCCGGTCTGGACCGCAGACCCGAAGACGACGCCATACCGCAGCGTGGCGCAGAGCGCGTCGACGCCCGCCGGCGAGGCGCAGATGAGCGAGAACGCGGCGGCTGCGATCGCCGACTTCGTGCTCGTCGACATGTACGCGAACTACTGCACCGGACGCGAGGATACGAAGACCGCGATGGCTTCGGCCGAACGCGCGGCCAAGCGCATCTTCCGCTAAGCGAACGGCCGGCGCGAAGTGCCGCGCCGGCTTTGGATATGAAGGTGATCGGGGCGACGCTCGGCCGTGGGGGCTCGGGCCGGGCGTTGCCTTCGATTTGGAGTTGGAGACGGAATGAGCACTGTCCAGACATCGATGCCGGTACAGGCTGCCGCTGCCGGCGAGCAGTCACTTTGGTCAAGACTGCGCGCCAGCCGTAACTGGGCGGCGCTGTGGTTCATGCTGCCGGCCGCGGCCTTCCTGATCCTGTTCCTGGCCTATCCGCTGGGGCTCGGCATCTGGATGAGCTTCACGGACGAACGCATCGGCCGTGCCGGCGTCTTCATCGGCCTGGAGAACTATCTATGGCTGTGGGACGACGCGATCTTCTGGCTGTCGGTCTTCAACACGATCCTCTACACGCTGATCGCCAGCGTCATCAAATTCGCGATCGGCCTCTACCTCGCGCTGCTCTTGAACCGGCACATGCCGTTCAAGGCCATGATCCGCTCGATCGTGCTGATTCCCTTCATCGTGCCGACGGTGCTGTCGGCGATCGCATTCTGGTGGATCTATGACGCCCAGTTCTCGATCATCTCCTGGTCGCTGATCAAGCTCGGCCTGATTGAACACAACATCAACTTCCTCGGCGACAGCACCTGGGCCCGCGCCAGCGTCATCTTCGCCAATGTCTGGCGCGGCGTTCCGTTCGTGGCGATCACGCTATTGGCCGGCCTGCAGACGGTGTCGCCCTCGCTCTATGAGGCCGCGACGCTCGATGGCGCCACCAACTGGCAGCGCTTCCGCTACATCACCTATCCGCTGCTGACGCCGATCATCGCCGTGGTGATGACGTTCTCGGTGCTGTTCACCTTCACCGACTTCCAGCTCATCTGGGCTCTGACCCGCGGCGGGCCGGTCAACGCGACGCATCTGATGGCGACGCTGAGCTATCAGCGCGGCATCATCTCCGGACGGCTGGGCGAGGGCGCGGCGATTGCGACCGCGATGATCCCGTTCCTTTTGGCCGCGATCGCGATCTCCTGGTTCGGCATGCAGCGCCGCAAGTGGCAGCAAGGATCGAACAATGACTGATTCAGCCCTGCAAACCAAAGCACCGGCGCAGGCCGCAAGCGACGACTCCGAGGGCATGAGCTATCTGGAGTCGCTGCCGCGGCGCCTGATCACGCTCTATCTGCCGCTGTTCATCATCCTCGTGGTGCTGCTGTTCCCGTTCTACTGGATGGTACTGACGTCGATCAAACCGGACGAGCAGTTGATCGACATGGAGAAGTTCAACCCGTTCTGGGTTGTCCATCCGACCTTCAAGCACATCAGCAAGCTGCTGTTCGAAACGCAGTATCCGCGCTGGCTCTGGAACACGATGTATGTGGCTGTCGGCGCCACCTTCCTGTCGATCGCGGCCAGCGTGCTGGCGGCCTATGCGATCACGCGGCTGCGGTTCAAGGGCGCCGACACCGTCGGCATCCTGATCTTCTTCGCCTATCTGGTGCCGCCGTCGATCCTGTTCATCCCGCTGGCCTCGGTGATCCAGGCCTACGGCCTGTTCGACTCGCCGCTGTCGCTGATCCTGGTCTATCCGACCTTGCTCATTCCGTTCTCGACCTGGCTCCTGATGGGGTACTTCAAGACCATCCCCTATGAGCTCGAGGAATGCGCGCTGATCGACGGCGCCTCGCGCTGGCAGATCCTGGTCAAGATCATCGTGCCCCTGGCGATCCCAGGTCTGATCTCGGCCTTCATCTTCTCGTTCACGCTGTGCTGGAACGAGTTCATCTATGCGTTGACCTTCCTGCAATCGACGCCGAACAAGACGGTGCCGGTCGCGATCGTCAACGAGTTCGTCGACGGCGACATCTACAAGTGGGGATCGCTGATGGCTGGCGCGCTGGTCGGCTCACTGCCGCTCGTGATCCTTTACGCCTTCTTCGTCGAGCATTATGTGTCGGCCATGACGGGAGCCGTGAAGGAATAGCGCAGGCGCCCATCTAGCCCTGAAGAACACGAAGGAGTTGGGTCTTGCACGTTCTGATTCTCGGCGCCGCCGGTATGGTCGGCCGCAAATTGACCGACCGTCTGCTGCGCGACGGCCGCCTCGGCAAGCAGGACATCACCAGGATGACCCTGCAGGACGTCGTCGAGCCTGCAAAGCCGGCCAATGCCTCGATCCCGGTCACGGTTGTGGCGTCCGACTTCGCCGATGCCGGCGCCGCGGCGCCATTGATCGCCGAGCGGCCCGACGTGATCTTCCATCTCGCCGCGATCGTGTCCGGCGAGGCCGAGGCCGACTTCGACAAGGGCTATCGCATCAATCTCGACGGCACGCGCTACCTGATCGACGCCATCCGCGCGGTCGGCGGCGGCTACAAGCCGCGGCTGGTGTTCACGTCCTCGATCGCCGTGTTCGGCGCGCCGTTCCCGGAAAAGATCGGCGATGAATTCTTCCACACGCCGCTGACGAGCTACGGCACACAGAAATCGATCTGCGAGCTTCTGATCAACGACTATACCCGCAAGGGCCTCTTCGACGGCATCAGCATCCGCCTGCCGACGATCTGCGTCCGGCCGGGCCGGCCGAACAAGGCGGCGTCGGGCTTCTTCTCCAACATCATGCGCGAGCCGCTCGCCGGCGAGGAGGCGATCCTGCCGGTGTCCGAGGACGTGCGGCACTGGCATGCTTCACCGCGGTCGGCGGTCGGCTTCCTCGTGCATGCCGGGACCATGGACCTCAATGCCATCGGCCCGCGCCGCAACCTCAGCATGCCCGGGCTCTCCGCCACTGTCGGCGAGCAGATCGCAGCACTCGAGCGCGTCGCCGGCAAGAACGTCACGGCGCGGATCAAGCGGGTGCCGGATCCGACCATCATCGGCATCGTCTCCGGCTGGCCACGCGACTTCGTCACCGACCGCGCGCTGAAGCTCGGCTTCACCACGGCCGAGAAGACCTTCGACGACATCATCCGGATTCACATCGAGGACGAGCTCGGCGGCAAGTTTGCAGCCTAGCTTTCCCTTCGGAGTGCGGTCATGACGCGGGTAGCCTCTATCGGCGAATGCATGATCGAGTTGAGGCAGGCGCAAGGCGGACCCCAAAGCGGGACGACAGGCGGCCTCTACTCCCGGGGTTACGGCGGTGACACCCTCAACACCGCCGTCTATCTCGCGCGCCTCGGCGTCGACGTAGACTACGTCACCGCGCTCGGCGACGATGCGTTGAGCGAGGAGATGATCGCTGCCTGGAAGGCCGAGGGCGTCGGCACCAAGCGCGTCGCCCGGCTCGCTGGTAAATTGCCCGGCCTCTATCTGATCCAGACGGATGAGAAGGGCGAACGGAAATTCTTCCATTGGCGCGAGAACTCGGCCGCGCGCAAGCTGATGCATTTGCCGGAGACTGAGGATCTCCTCAATTCACTCGCGACCTACGACCTCGTCTATCTCTCCGCTATCACGCTCTCGATCTATGACGATTACGGGCGAGGGCGGTTGATGACGGCCTTGAAGCGTGCGCGCCTGCTTGGCACGCGCTTCGCGTTCGATACCAATTTCCGCGCCCGCGGCTGGCCTGACCTGAGCGAGGCGCGCAGCGCCTATAGCGCGGCGTTCGAGGCGGCCGACATCGTGCTCGCCTCGACCGAGGACCTGTTGTCGCTCTACCCCGGCGAGAGCCATGAGGCGCTGCTCGCGGGCATTCCGAGCCCGGAAGTGGTGCTGAAGTTGCCGGAGCCGGCCTGCGTGCTGCGCTTTGCCGGCGGATCGCGGGAAGTGAGGGCGGAGCCGGTGATCCAGCCGGTTATCGACACCACCGCCGCGGGCGATAGTTTCGCGGCCGCCTACCTTGGGGCCCGGCTTTCCGGCGCCGAGCCGCCGGAGGCCGCGCGGGCGGGCCACCGTCTGGCCGGCGTCGTGGTGTGCTATCCCGGCGCGATCATTCCGCGCTATGCCATGCCGCCGAAGAAAGTGCCGCGGCCGCCGAGTTCGCGCAGGGTTTCGCAATGACATCAGCCAAACAGGAAACGCTGGTCACGCTGTTCAGCCAGGCCAAGGTCATCCCCGTCCTCACCATCGAGCGGCGCGAGGATGCGGTGCCGCTGGCGCGCGCCCTGGTCGCCGGCGGGGTGTATGCCTTGGAGGTCACTTTGCGGACACCGGTCGCGATCGAGGCGGCAAAGGCGATCATGGCCGAGGTGCCGGACGCGATCGTCGGCATCGGCACGATCCTGAGCCCTGATGATCTGGCCCGAGCCGAGTCGCTCGGCGCCAAATTTGGGATCAGCCCAGGTGCGACGCCTGAGCTCCTGAAGGCGGCGGCGGCAAGCAGCCTGCCATTCGCGCCGGGGATCGCGACCGCATCCGAATTGATGCAGGCGCTGGCGCACGGCTTCGATCTCGCAAAATTCTTCCCTGCGGAATCGTCAGGCGGTATCAAGGCACTTCGGGGGCTGGCCGGGCCGTTCCCGAATGCGCGGTTCTGCCCGACCGGCGGCGTCGGGGAGGCCAATGCCGCCGCCTGGCTGGCGGAGCCCAATGTGGTCGCGGTCGGTGGGTCCTGGCTCTGCCCGCCCGCGGAGGTCAGGTCCAACAATTGGGCCGGCATAACCGCCATGTGCGACCGCACCCTGAAATCGCGCAAAGCCGGGTGAAGTCCGGTTACGGATCAGCTACAAGCGAACAGGAACATTTTTGGGAGAACGGCCATGACAGCCAGCATCGTGGGGTGGGCGCATACGCCCTTCGGCAAATTCGACGCGGAGACCGTTGAAAGCCTGGTAACACGCGTCGCCAACGAGGCGCTGACCGATGCCGGCATTTCGGCCGGCGACGTCGACGAGATCGTGCTGGGACATTTCAACGCAGGCTTCTCGCCGCAGGATTTCACGGCCTCGTTGGTGCTGCAAGCCGATCCGCAGTTCCGTTTCAAGCCGGCCACGCGCGTCGAGAACGCCTGCGCGACCGGTTCTGCCGCTGTGCACCAGGGAATCCGCGCCATCCAGACCGGCGCTAAATTCGTGCTGGTGGTCGGCGTCGAGCAGATGACGCGGACGCCGGGGCCGGAGATCGGCCGCAACCTGTTGAAGGCGTCCTATTTGCCGGAAGATGGCGACACCGTTGGCGGTTTTGCCGGCGTGTTCGGCAAGATCGCGCAGGCCTATTTCCAGAAATATGGCGACCAGTCCGATGCGCTGGCGCTGATCGCCGCCAAGAACCACAAGAACGGCGTCGCCAACCCTTACGCGCAGATGCGCAAGGATTTCGGCTTCGAGTTCTGCCGCGCCGAGAGCGACAAGAACCCGTTCGTCGCCGGCCCCTTGAAGCGCACCGACTGCTCGCTGGTGTCGGATGGCGCCGCCGCGCTGGTGCTGACGGATGCGGAGACCGCCAAGACCATGGGCAAGGCGGTGAACTTCCGCGCCACCGCCCATGCGCAGGACTTCCTGCCGATGTCCAAGCGCGACATCCTGCAGTTCGAGGGCTGCACGGTGGCCTGGCAGCGCGCGCTGGAGCAGGCCGGCGCCAAGCTGTCCGATCTCTCCTTTGTCGAGACCCATGACTGCTTCACCGTCGCCGAGTTGATCGAGTATGAAGCGATGGGCCTGACGCCGCGCGGGCAGGGCGCCCGTGCGATCAAGGAGGGCTGGACGCTGAAGGACGGCAAGCTGCCGATCAATCCGTCCGGCGGGCTCAAGGCCAAGGGCCATCCGATCGGCGCCACCGGCGTCTCCATGCATGTGATGAGCGCGATGCAGCTCACGGGACAGGCGCCCGAGGGTATGCAGTTGAAGAATCCCGAGCTCGCCGGCATCTTCAACATGGGCGGCGCCGCGGTTGCGAATTACGTTTCGCTGCTGGAGCCGGCGAAGTAGGCTGTAGGCGAAGCGGGCTGCGTAGGGTGGGCAAAGCGAAGCGCGCCCACATCAAGCACTCCGCTCGTGACGGTGGGCACGCTTCGCTTTGCCCACCTACAATGCGACGAATTTGCCGCGGTATGCCGCGGCGCAGACTTTCGGAGCGTGTATCATGGGTAACGAAAGCTCGTTGTCGCTGGACGAACTCAACGACCGTATCGCGATTCTTGAAGACAACATCAGGCAACTTATCGAGCAGGCCGCCGCGGCATCCGGCGAGCAGAACGAGGCGCGCATTGCGGACCGCATCAGCCAGCAGAATGACGAGCTCGAGCGGCTGATGAAGGAGCGCGACGCGCGATCGACAAGATAATCCGCTACCCATCGCGCATACGCCCATACGCGCTGCGCGCCTTGATCTTGCGGACGCCCTGCCGTTACTAGGTCCCCGGAAGCGATAACGCGGCCGTGATTGGCTGCCTTTCTGAGAGGATGACGAGGCTATGGGACCGCTGGATGGCATCAAGGTCGTGGACATGACGACCGTGTTGATGGGGCCGTATGCGACCCAGACGCTCGGCGACTACGGTGCCGATGTCATCAAGGTGGAATCGCCCGACGGCGACGTTACGCGCCAGATCGGCCCGACGCGCCATACCGGCATGGGCCCGGTGTACCTCAACACCAACCGCAGCAAACGCTCGATCTGCCTCGACTTGAAGAAGCCGGCCGGCCGCGAGGCCGTGTTGCGCCTGATCGCCAAGGCTGACGTGCTCGTCTACAATGTGCGCCCGCAGGCGATGGCGCGATTGCAGCTCGGCTACGACGTCGTCTCCAAGATCAATCCGCGGCTGATCTATGCAGGTGTGTTCGGTTTCGGCCAGGACGGACCGTATGCCGCCAAGCCCGCCTATGACGACCTGATCCAGGGCGCGACCGCGCTGCCGGCGCTGATGGCGCAGACCTCGGACGGCGTGCCGCGCTACGTACCGAACGCGCTGGTCGATCGCATCGTGGGATTGACCGCGGTCGGCGCGATCTGCGCAAGCCTCGTGCATCGCGACAAGACCGGGCAGGGACAGCGCGTCGACATCCCGATGTTCGAGACCATGGCCGGCTTCGTCATGGGCGATCATATGGGCGGCCTCACCTACGATCCGCCGCTCGACCGCGGCGGCTACAAGCGGCACCTGTCGCCGGACCGGCGTCCCTACAAGACGAGCGACGGCTATATTTGCGTGATCGTCTACAACGACAAGCAGTGGGACAATTTCTTCACCGCGATCGGGCGCGACGATCTGCGCGGGGATTCGCGATTTGCGACCTTCGCCGGCCGCGCCGCCAATATCGATTGCGTCTACGCCGAGCTTGCGCGCATCCTCAAGACCAAGACCACCGCGGAGTGGAACGAGATTCTCGAGAAGGCCGACGTGCCGGTCATGCCGATGCACGATCTTGAGACCCTGTTGCAGGACCCGCACATCGTTGCAACCGATGTGTTTCCGGTCATCGAGCATCCGACGGAAGGTCGCATCCGCAGCATGAAGGTCTCGGCGCGCTGGTCGGAGACGACAGCCGAGCCGAAGCGGCTGGCGCCGCGGCTCGGCGAGCACAGCGTGGAGGTCCTGCGGGAGGCTGGTTTCTCCGCAAGTGAGATCGCCGCCATGCTCCGGGACGGCGTCACCAAGACACTCGACAACTAGGACAGAGACAGATGGATTTTGCGCTCTCGGCCAATCAGGAATCCATCCGCGATGCTGTGGCAAAAATCTGTGCGCGCTTTGACGACGCCTATTGGCTGAAGAAGGACAAGGAGGGCGGCTACCCCGCCGACTTCCACCGTGCACTGGCCGAGGCGGGCTGGCTCGGCATCTGCATCCCCGAGGAATATGGCGGCTCCGGGCTCGGCATCACGGATGCTGCGATCATGATGCGCACGATCTCGGAGTCCGGCGCCGGCATGTCGGGCGCGTCAGCCGTGCACATGAACGTGTTCGGGCTCAATCCGGTGGTCGTGTTCGGCACCAAGGAGCAATGCCAGCGCATGCTGCCGCCGATCATCGATGGCCGCGACAAGTCCTGCTTTGCGGTGACCGAGCCGAACACCGGTCTCAACACCACCCAGCTCAAGACCCGCGCGGTGCGCAAGGGCGACAAATACATCGTCAACGGCCAGAAGGTCTGGATCTCGACCGCGCAGGTCGCCAACAAGATCCTGCTGCTGGCGCGCACGACGCCCCTGGAAGAAGTGCGGACGCCGACGCAGGGCCTGAGCCTATTCTATACCGATTTCGACAAGAAGCGCGTCACCGTGCACGAGATCGAGAAGATGGGCCGCAAGCCCGTCGATTCCAATGAATTGTTCTTCGAGAATTTCGAGATTCCGATCGAGGATCGCCTCGGCGAGGAGGGCCGCGGCTTCGAATATATTCTGCACGGCATGAATCCGGAGCGCATCCTGATCGCGGCCGAAGCGGTCGGGCTGGGCAAGGTCGCGCTGTCGCGCGCGCAGGCCTATGCCAAGAGCCGCATCGTGTTCAACCGCCCGATCGGCATGAACCAGGCGATCCAGCATCCGCTCGCCAAATGCTGGATGGAGCTGGAGGCCGCGTGGCTGATGGTGCTGTCGGCCGGATGGCACTACGACCAGGGCCTGCCTTGCGGGCCCGCCGCCAATTCGGCGAAGTTCCTCGCCGCCGAAGCCGGCTTCCGTGCCTGCGAGCAGGCGGTGATGACCCATGGCGGCTTTGGCTATGCCAAGGAGTATCATGTCGAGCGTTACCTGCGGGAATCCCTGATCCCGCGCATCGCCCCGATCAGCCCGCAGCTCATCCTGAGTTTCATCGCCGAGAAGGTGCTCGGGCTGCCGAAGTCGTATTGAGGATGGCCGCGATGATTCACCCTGTCATTCCGGGGCGACGCGAAGCGGCGAGCCCGGAATCCATCGGGCCGCATGCGAGGAGGTGCGATGGATTCCGGGCTCGCGTCTTCGACGCGCCCCGGAATGACGGAGAGCGACCATGAGCTTCATCACCGGCGTCGGGCTCACCTCATTCGGCAAGCACGAAGGCTCATCCTCGCTCGATCTCATGAGCAAGGCGGCTGAGCTTGCAATTTCGGACGCCGGCGTGAGGCGATCGGAGATCGATGGCATCCTCTGCGGCTACTCGACGGTGTCGCCGCACATCATGCTCGCGACCGTGTTCGCCGAGCATTTCGGCATCCGCCCGTCCTATGCCCATGCCGTGCAGGTCGGCGGCGCCACCGGGCTCGCGATGACCATGCTGGCGCATCATCTCGTCGATGCCGGCGTGGCGAAGCATGTGCTTTCGGTCGGCGGCGAGAACAGGCTGACCGGCCAGAGCCGCGACGCTTCGATCCAGGCGCTCGCCCAAGTCGGTCATCCCGATTACGAAGTGCCGCTGGGTCCGACCATCCCAGCCTACTACGGCCTCGTTGCTTCGCGCTACATGCACGAATACGGCGTCACCGAGGAAGACCTTGCCGAATTCGCGGTGCTGATGCGCAAGCACGCGCTGAGCCATCCCGGCGCGCAATTCCACGACCCGATCACGGTCGCTGACGTGATGGCTTCAAAGCCGGTAGCGAAACCGCTGAAGCTGCTCGATTGCTGCCCGGTCTCCGACGGCGGCGCGGCTTTCGTGATCAGCCGCGAGCGGACCAGCGACATCGGCGTGCGCATCCGCGGCTGTGCGCAGGCGCATACGCATCAGCATGTCACCGCCGCGCCGGCGTTGAGCGAACTCGGCGCCGAGATTGCGATTGGAAAGGCCAAAACAGCGTCGGGCGTTGCGATCTCCGATGTGCGCTACGCCGCAGTCTACGACAGCTTCACCATCACGCTTGCAATGCTGCTTGAAGACCTTGGCCTCGCAAAACGCGGCGAGGCAGCCGCGCGCGTGCGTGCGGGTTACTTCAATCAGGACGGCGAGATGCCGCTCAACACCCATGGCGGTCTCCTGAGCTACGGCCATTGCGGCGTCGGCGGCGCGATGGCGCATCTGGTCGAGACGCATCTGCAGATGACCGGGCGAGCCGGCAACCGCCAGGTCCGCGACGCCTCGGTCGCGCTATTGCATGGCGATGGCGGCGTGCTGTCCTCGCATGTCAGCATGTTCCTGGAGCGGGTGCGATGAGCGGCAAGCTTGCAGACTGGACCAGCGGCGCGGAAGCGATCGTCTACCAATCCTGCACCGCTTGCGGCGCTGTGCAATATTTCCGCCGCAGCTTTTGCGCCGCCTGCGGCACGCCCGATCCGCAGGAAAAGCGCGCCAGCGGGACAGGGACGGTCTACGCGACCTCGCTGGTCTGCCGCGCCGCGACGCCCGAGACGCGCGCGCATGTGCCCTACAACATCGTGCTGGTCGACACCGCCGAAGGTTTCCGCATGATGGCCCACGGCGAGAATGATCTTGCGATCGGTGACAAGGTGACCGCGCGGTTTGCGCAGTTCGCGGGCCGCGTGGTGCCGTACTTTGAAAAGGTTAGATGATCGCGGTCACCGCCAATAGAGCACAATGCTGGCGATGACGACCATTGCCGTCACCGCCAGCATTTGCGCGAGCGCCTCCGAGGCCGCCCTCCTGGTGGCTTCCTTCATGCCTGTCTCCCTAGACTTGGGCGTGACTCATCGTGGCGCGGAATCCGCGCAAGCGACGGCCTTTTAGATTGGTACTCTCGGAACACCCCGCGTCGGACATTCGCTCCGATTGAGTCCCCACTCGGCGAATATCGACGGTAGCAGGGTCGGTCAGCATTGCGGCGGCATTTTGACTCGGCTGTGTTGCTCCTGCGTCAAGCGGCGGATAGTGTTTTGAAACTTAACGGAACCGAAGCAAATCGAGAAAAAAGAACGAGACGGAAAAGAATGGCCCGCATCGAATACAGCGATCCCGCCAAAGCCAGCGATCGCACCCGTGAAATCCTCGACAAGAATCGCAACGCCAACATCTTCCGCATGATGGCGCATTCGCCCAGTTATTTTGAGCAATATTGCCGGCTCGGTGGCGCGATCCGACACAGAGGCGAGCTTGATCCTGTTGTCCGCGAGCTTGCGATCACCCGCACCGGCATCCTGTGCGAAGCTCCTTACGAAATCGTCGCGCATAAACGGATCGGCAAGAATGTCGGCGTCACAGACGAACAGAACGAAGCGTTGGAGAATTGGCAGTCCGCCACCTGCTTCAACGACGTGCAGCGCGCCGCGCTCGCTTTCACCGATGAGATCGTCAGGCTCAACAAGCCGACGGACGCCAGCTTCAACGCGATCGCCTCGAAACTGACGCCAGCCGCGCTCGTCGAATTGCAGCTCTCGGTCGGCTTCTACATCATGACCTCGAAATTCCTCGAAACGTTCGAGATCGACCTGCAGCCGGTATCGGAAGTGGTGGGTTGATCGATCTGGCGCCGCGCTCTTCTTCGCCTCGCCCCGCGCGCGGGGAGAGGCCGGATCGCATCGAAGATGCGATCCGGGTGAGGGGCTGCTTCTGCGAATAAAGCTATCACCATCTTCGCGGAAGCGGCCCCTCACCCTAACCCTCTCCCCGCGAAGAGCGGGGAGAGGGAACTGGGAAGGCCCGCGCGCGGGGAGAAGGGACTCTACGTCGCCGTCAGCAGATCGACCTTCGCGTTTGCGACGATCAGCCGGTCGGCGAGCAGTTGCGCGAGGTTGCGCATGATCCGCTCGCCGGCGCGCGGGTGCTGCTTGCGGAACCGTTCGAAGTCGCGCAGCGGGATTTCCCAGGCGGTCGCGGCCTGGTCCGCCAGCACGTCGGCGGAACGGATGGGCTCGATCAGCGCCATCTCGCCGAACGCCATGCCGGCGGTGAGCGTCGCCAGGCGGACGCCGTCGGGCAGGGTGACGTGCACGACACCGCTGCGCAGGAAGAACAGCGAGCCAGCGGCATCGCCGGCGGAGATGATCTTCTCGCCGGAGCGGTAGGTGTGGGTCGAAGCGAGCGACGCGAGGTCGGTCAGCTCTTCCGCGCTCAATCCGGCCAGCAGCGGCTGCTCGGACAATTCCGTGGTCTCGAAGAAATCGATCGACCCGCCATAGCGGTAGACGATCTGGTCCTCCGCCCATTCGATTGCGGTATCGAGCAGGTAGAAGTCCCTGATGTTGCCGAGCTTGGCCGTCCACTCGCGCAGCGTCTTCCATTCCGTCGATGAGCGTTTGATTCCGGACAGGATCACGGTGACGCCGAGCGCGGCCAGTTCCTCGAAGGCCTCCGCCACCAGCCGCGCGCCGGCACGGGTGGTGGAGGTGACGCGGTGCAGGTCGAACACGACGAATTGCGGCCGCCGCTCCGAGGCCATCCGCCGCGACACGTAATCGACAGCGGAGAGCGACAGCGTGCCGACCAATTCTATGATCCGCACCTCCTCGTGATGCGCCGCGAGGATGTCGCGCTCATGCGGGCGGCGGACGCGGCGCGACGGGCTCTTGCCGATATTGTAATCGGCGATGATGCTGGTGCGCGCATCGTCGCTGCGGTTGAGCATATGCAGGTCGTAATGCGAGGACAGCGCTTCGCACACCTTGATGCCGCGCACGCTGTTGCCGTGCTTGTCGAGCTTGGGCGAATAGCTGCCGAGCCCGAGTCGGGCGGGCAGCGCGGCCAGAATGCCGCCGCCGACGCCGCTCTTGGCGGGGATGCCGACGCGATAGATCCATTCGCCGGCGAAATCGTACATGCCCGACGAGGTCATCACCGAGAGCGTGCGCGAGATCGCATACGGCGTCATCACCTGCTTGCCGGTCACCGGATTGATGCCGCGATTGGCAAGCGTTGCCGCCATGATCGCGATATCGCGCGCGGTCACCAGCACCGCGCATTGCCGGAAATAGACATCCAGCACGGAGGCGACGTTGTCCTTGATCACCGCATTGGTGCGCAGGAGATAGCCGATCGCCCGATTGCGGTCCCCGGTCGTGCTTTCGGAAAGATAGACGGCCTCGTCGAGCGCGAGCTCGCGCCCGGCGAAGCGGCCGAGCGCATGCCGGATATAGTCGAAGGCGGCATCGCCCTTGGCCTCATGGATCAGCCCGGTGCAGGCGATGGCGCCGGCATTGACCATCGGGTTGAAGGGATGGTTCTCCGCATTCAGCCGGATCGAGTTGAAAGGATCGCCCGACGGCTCGACGCCGATCGCGCTTTCCACCCGCGCCGCCCCCAGCGTGTCCAGCGCCAGCGCGAACACGAAGGGTTTGGACATCGACTGGATGGTGAAGGGCACCTTGGTGTCGCCGACCTCGTAGACGTGACCGTCGAGGGTGGCGAGGCTGATGCCGAAATGGGCAGGGTCGGCCTTGCCGAGCTCGGGGATGTAATCGGCGACGGCGCCACCGGTCTCGGCGGCGAACTCGTCGCGGCATGACTGCAGGAACCGCAGCAGAGGCGGTCTTGAGCGGGTCCAGGCGGTGGCGCTGGAAGGAGGCGGCTCGGGTTTCATCGCCTCCTGTTGTGCAACGCAATCAGGGGGCGCGCAACTGGTTCGGTATGAGCGCCTGCCGCCGGACCAGCAGCAGCGCGATCAGGACCGTCGGCACCAGGATGCTAAGCCCGAGCAGCGTCACCTGCATCTGCGACAACGGGTTGATGCCGCCGCCGGGCGTCGCCACCACGAAGCCGCCGATCACGAGCAGCACCCGCAGCGGCCATTCCAGCGCGCCGGCGCGGCTGAGATCGCCGACAAAGGCCTGATAGCCCTGTATACCGCCGCAGATGAACAGCGTGCCGAAACCGGCGAGCGCCATCAGACCGAGGCCGGCGAGATAGGGGGAAGGTCCCTGCAGCACCAGCGCCGGGTTCAGCACGAAGAAGAACGGGATGAAATAGATGATGCTGCCGACCCACATCGATTCCCACCCGGTTTTCATCGCCGGCGATCCGGCGATGCCGGCTGCGGCGAACGAAGCGATCGCGACCGGTGGGGTGATCGACGACAGCATGCCCCAGTAGAAGATGAACATGTGCACCGCCATCCGGTTCAGTCCGAGCTTCTCCAGCGCCGGCGCCACCAGGATGGCGAGGAAGATGTAACAGGCCGTGGTGGTCAGCCCGAGCCCCAGGATCAGGCTGGTGAGGGCGCACATCGCCAGCAGCAGGAAGGCGTTGTCGCCGGCAAGCGTCAGCAGGTCGTTGGCGAGGCTGGAGACCACGCCGGTCATCGAGAATGCGCCGATCAGCAGCCCGCAGCCGGCGAGGATGCCGACCAGCTCCACGAAGGTGCGGCCATTGACTTCGAGGAATTTCGCGATCGTGGCTGGCGTCCAGCGCGTCTCCTTGGAGAAGAACTGGTTCAGCACGAGAAGCAACGCAGTGGCGTAGAACGGGGCGTGGCTCTCGCGCTTGAAGTAGAGCAACATCACGATCAGCAGCGCGATCACGAACACGTAGTACCAGCCGGACTTGAGCGTATCCATGACCCGCGGCAGTTCGGCGCGCGGGATGCCTTTCAAGCCATGACGCGCCGCATAGGAGTCCACCTGCATGAACAGGCCGATATAATAGAGCGCGGCGGGAATGATCGCGGCGACCGCGACCTCGGCGTAGCTGATGTTCAGGAACTGCGCGATCACGAAGGCGGTGGCGCCCATCACCGGCGGCGCCAGCACCGCGCCGGTCGAGGCGCAGGCCTCGATGGCGCCGGCATAGGAGGCGCGGAAGCCGCTGCGCTTCATCACCGGGATGGTCATGGTGCCGGCAGTGAGCACGTTGGAGATGATCGAGCCGGACATCATGCCGAGCAGTCCGCTCGCGAAGATGCAGACCTTCGCCGCGCCGCCGCGGAACGTGCCGCACAGCGCAAAGGCGATGTTGATGAAGAATTTTCCGGCACCCGTCATCATCAGCGCGGTGCCGAACACGAGGAAGCCGATCACGGTATCGGCAAAGGCCTGGATCGGAATCCCAAGCAGGCTCTCGCCCGAGAGTACATGATAGGCGGTGGCCTGGTCGAAGGTGAGTTCGGAGCCGCGAAACGGCCCGAGCCATTTGGCCTCGGCAAACAGCGGATAGACTGTGAAGGGGAACACGCTGAGCAAGAGGCTCCAGCCGCCGGTGCGGCGCAAGGCCTCCATCAGCATCGCCCACATCACGACGCCTGCAATCAGGACGTTGCGTGGCGCGCCGTCGGATTCCCAGCCGTACTGCGCGGCCTTGCGGATGTTGAGCATCAGCCAGATCGCCGCAGCAAACGTCAGCACGAACAGGAGAAGGTCGTACCAGGGAATCCGGTCGAGCGGCGCGGTCCCCGTTCCCGGAAAGATCAGGAACGTGAACGGCAGCATCAGCGCGATCAGCAGATAGAAATATTCGGTGTTGAGCTGGGTGTAGCCGATCAGGAAGCGCAGCGAGAATTGCTGGTTGATGCAGAGCAGGATGGTGGCCGCGGTCGCGACCACCAGCGCCCAACGCCAGCCGCCGCGCAAACTGCGCACGCGCGTGACCTCGGCCTCCTGCATGTTGCCCGCCCCGGCGTGGGGATCTTCGAACTCGATCCTCTTCGGCGGCGCGGCCACGGCGCTATCGAGCGGAGAAGCTGACATCAGGAGATCCCCACAATGGCGTTAGCTTGCAATGGAAGCTGGTGGCTTTATTCAAAGCCGTTCGACATGTTGGCCTTGGCAAGCGCTGCCGCGCGCGCCTTCATCCAGCCTTCCAGGAACGCCTTCTCGTCCGCGGGCGGATTGGACTTGCCATATTCCGTCCAGGCGGCGGTGAGCACGTCCTGGCGCTTGAACAGCGCGTTGTTGTGGACCTCCTGCTGGTCGGTCCATTGGCCCGCTTCCTTCAGCGCCTTCACGGCGCCGGGATGCACGGGCACGACCCAGTTCTTGGTCTGCCTGTCGGCGGCAAGCCCGCTCGCGCCCGGAGCGGAATCCTTGTAAGCGTCGTAGTTGACGATCATCGCCTTGGTGATGGCGTAGACCTGGTCCGCTGGCACTGACGCATAGGCGACGAAGATCGGGTAGGGATAGGTGCCGAGTTCGATCGGTTTGTCCGGCGAGATGCCGGCGCCGCAGGTCGCGCGATGCGGGAAGAAGAACGAGCCGACCTTCTGCACCCGTTCCCATCCGGCTTTGTCATTGGTGGGAAGCGGTGGCCAGATCAGTCCGCGCGGAGAGGTCTCGGCTTCCTTCGCGGGTCCTGTGATGGTGGTGCCGAACGCCGCGTCGGTGTCGTTGTTGATCAGGCCCTTCCACATCGCGCCGTAGCTTGCGAATTCGACGGCCTTGACGTCGCTCTGTTTGAGACCGCCGAAGGCGAGGATGGCGAGCGAGTTCTGGTTCAGCGCGGGCGAGCCGACCACGAAGCCGACGCGCTTGCCCTTGAGGTCCTTGATATCCTTGACACCGATATCGGCGGCGACGCCGAGCGAGCCGGCATTGCAGTCGACCGTGGACAACAGGAGTTGCAGTGGCTGAGGTCCCCATTCCTTGGCGCCGAACTCGAATACGCCTTCCTGCGCGAAATAGGTGCCGGACCCCATCGCCGACATCAGCGCGCGCTTGGCGCGGAGCGGCGCCAGCCGCGCCACGTCGTTGCCCGCAGGCAGCACGCGGAGGTCGGTGCCGTATTTGTCCTTCATCATCTTGCCGACACCGACCGCGATATTGAATCCCGCGGTGCCCGTGTCGTAGGCGGTCACCCCCATCGTCGGCGGCAGCTTGATATCTTCGGCGAGCGAAGGTCCTGATGCGAGTAGGGTGACGCCGAGCGCGAGCAGACGACGGATCATGATTCCTCCCTGATGTTTCGCTACGCGAAACTTGTTGTTTGCGAGGATCATTGCATCGCATCGCGATGATGGCAACGGCGCACCGTTGGCGCGCACTACCACCATCGTTGCATCACCGGACAGATTGTCGCGGATCGAGCCTTGAATGTGTGCGCGTCAGGTCTCGACGATGGCGACCGCCTGTCCTTCGGCGATCACGTCGTCGACGCTGACGAGGATCGACTTGACCGTGCCCGACGCGGTCGACGTCACCGGAATCTCCATCTTCATCGCCTCAACCAGCGCGACCTCGTCGCCATCTGCGATGCTGGCACCGGCCTCAACGGGTATTGCGCATACACGGCCGGCCACTTCGGTGATGATCTTGATATCTGGCATTCCACGCTCCCCATCCGTTTCGCGAAACGCATAGCGCTCTGCGAACGGCTTTTGTTGTGGCCGCACATTGCCTGAGGTAGCTTGTTCTGCAAGTGGAATTTTATTCCGTGTGGCGGAATGGAGCCTATAACAAATGGGAAGACGCTCAGAGCGGCTTAGCCGGCAAGGAATGCTCGCCAGCGATCTCGCAGGCGAGGGCGACGTGATCCAGGTCGTGTCGCGCGCGTTTGATGTCCTCAGATGTTTCGAAGGACACGAAGCGCGGCTCGGTAATCTTGAAATATCGAATCGTTGCGGCCTGCCGCGATCGACGGTGTCGCGGCTCACGCACACGCTGACGCGGATGGGCCAGCTCGTCTATCTGCCGCGGGACCAGAAATATCGGATAGGTCCTAGCGCGGTGGCGATGAGCACCGCGATGATGAAGGGCCTGCAGCTCCGCAACCTGATCCGTCAGCGTCTGCAGGACGTCGCCGAGCAATTGCCCGGCACCGTCGGCTTCGTCATCCCCGATCGGTTCCAGCTCGTCTACCTCGAATACGCGCGCTCGGCGAACGCTCTCGGCCTGCACGAGGTCACCGGCAGCCGGATCTCGATGGCGACCACCGCTGCGGGCCACGCCTATACGGCCGCGCTCGAGCCCGAGGTCGGCGATGCCCTGATCGCGGAGATGGAGCGCGAGATTCCCGAAGGCGCGAAGCTGCTCAAGCCGCGCATCGAGGGCAATCGTCGCCTGTTGCGCGAGCACGGCTATGTCGTCGCCTGCGGCCTCTGGAGTCCGCACATCAACGGCGTCGCGGTGCCGCTATGGTCGCCGCAATACCAGACCTATGTCGTGACCACGATCGGCCTGTTGTCGGCGATGTATGACGAGAAGCGGCTGCACAAGGAGGTCGGGCCGCAAATGGTGCAGCTCGGCGCCGCGCTCGCCAGCCTGCTCGAAGGCGCCGACGCCAGCATCTTCAATAACCGGCTCGAGCGAAAACCTGTTCCGGCAGCCGTGAACCATAACAAGATCATAAAAGCGGAGGAAAGGAATGAACTGGAAGCCGGAACTCGACGAGCTCGCCCGGCGCGAAGCGTTCGCGCGGGAGATGGGAGGCGTTGAGAAGGTAAAACGACAGCGCGATCAAGGCCGGCTCACCGTTCGCGAGCGCATCGACAAGATCGTCGATCAGAAATCCTTTCACGAGATCGGCGCCATATCCGGCATCGCCGAATATGACGAGAACAACGAGCTCAAGCAGCTGACGCCCGCGAACTGCGTGTTCGGCCGCGCCAAGGTGGGCGGCCGTCCGGTGGTCGTGGTCGGCGACGATTTCACCGTACGCGGCGGCTCGGCCGATGCGTCGATTTCCGCCAAGCCATTGATGGCCGAGGAGATGGCGCATGATTTCAGGTTGCCGATCATCCGCATGATCGAAGGCTCCGGCGGCGGCGGCTCGGTCAAGACGATCGAGACGCGCGGCGCGGCCAACCTGCCCGGCGGCGTCGGCGGCACGCGCTGGTACTGGTACACGACCGCGAACCTCGCGCGCGTGCCGGTCGTTGGTCTCGGGCTCGGCTCGGTCGCAGGCCTTGGCGCGGCGCGACTTGCGGCCACGCATTATTCGGTGATGACGAAGAACTCGGCGATGTTCGTTGCGGGCCCGCCGGTGGTGAAGCGGCTCGGACAGGATCTGACCAAGCAGGAGCTCGGCGGCGCCGACATCCAGACCCGCGCCGGCGCGATCGATCAGGCAGTCGAGACCGAGGAGGAGGCGTTCGAGTGCGCGCGGCGCTTCCTCTCATATCTGCCGCAATCGGTGTTCGAGCTGCCGCCGACCATTCCCTGCACCGACGATCCTGAACGATCAGAGGAAACGCTGACGAAGGCGGTGCCGCGCAATCGCCGGCAGGTCTACAAGATGCGCCCGATCGTCGACGCTGTCGTCGACAAGGGCTCGTTCTTCGAGGTGAGCGCCAATTTCGGCAAGCCGATCATTGTCGGCCTGGCGCGGCTCGAGGGCAGGGCGGTGCTGCTGCTGGCGAGCGATCCCTTCCACTATGGCGGCTCGTGGACCGCGGAAGCCTGCCAGAAGGTGGTGCGCTGGGTCGATTTCGCCGAGACCTTCCATCTGCCGGTGGTCTACCTGATGGACTGCCCCGGCTTCATGATCGGGCTGGAGGCAGAGAAGAGCGCGACCATACGCCATGGCGTGCGCGCGATGGCGGCGGTCAACCAGAGCACCGTGCCCTGGTGCACGATCATCGTGCGCAACGCCTTCGGCGTCGCCGGCGTGGTGCACCAGCCGGCGAACCGCTTCTCGATGCGCTACGCCTGGCCGTCGGCCTATTGGGGTTCGCTGCCGCTGGAGGGCGGCATCGAGGCCGCCTACCGGGCCGACATCGAGGCCGCGCCCGATCCGGCGGCGAAGCTGAAGGAGATCGAGGACCGCCTGAACAAGCTGCGCTCGCCATTCCGCTCGGCCGAAAAGTTCTGGGTCGAGGAGGTGATCGACCCCCGCAGGACGCGCTCGCTGCTCTGCGAATTCGCGCGTTTGGCTGAGCCGATCCGGACCGCGGGGCCGCCAGGCAACATGTCGACAAGGCCGTAGTTGCTGCCTGACCCTCATGGTGAGGAGCCGCGTAGCGGCGTCTCGAACCATGAGGCCCCGATCTCACCCGCGGCCCATCCTTCGAGACGCCTGCTTACGCAGGCTCCTCGGGATGAGGGGCGAGTGCGTGGCGCCTGCGTCCTTTCGGCAGTCCTACACCTCGCTCTCGCGGTGCACGTCGTGGACCACGATGCCCATGCCGGCGTCGGGCATCTTGATCCAGTCGCGCCGCATCAGCGTGCGCTTGGTGTCTTCATGCCCGCTCATCCAGTGCTCGCGCATCGAGGTGCCCGAGAATTCGTGATCCTTGGCGTGGCCTTCATAGGCCTTCTGCTGATAGATCAGTTGCAGGATCGCGATGCTCGGCAGGGCGCTGTTGGAATCGCGGAGCTGGCGCTCTTCCTCCGATAGCTGCTCGTTCGGAATCTTCGACAGCGCCTTATAGAGGCGGGCGCGGAGATTGTGGGTCTTGCGATACATATCGGTGTTGTAGCGCGTGCGCGAGGAATACATGATGTCCTTGTGGCGGGCCATTACGTCGTGGATGTCGCGGGGCAGCACGCCGCGGGCCGAGAACAGGTCGACCTGGAACACCAGTGAATTCAGGCTGTCGACCTGGTCGAGCAGATGCTGCAGCGGCGTGTTGGAGACGATGCCGCCATCCCAGAAATGGTCGGTGCCCACCTTCACCATCGGCAGCGCCGGGGGCAACGCGCCGCTCGCCATGATGTGCTCGGGAATGATCTCGTCATGCGCGTTGTCGAAATAGATGAAATTGCCCGACAGCACGTTCACCGCGCCGACGGCAAAGCGCATCCTCTTGGAGTTGATGCGCTCGAAATCGACCAGCTCGAGCAGCGACTCGCGTAGCGGCGCCGTGTCGTAATAGCTCGTCGCGGTCCTGGCGCCGGCCGGGCTGAGCCATGGGCTGGTGGTGTGGGGCGCGAAGAAGCCGGGCTGGCCCAGCACCGTCGTCATGAATGAACTGGTGAAGTTGCGCGCCTTGCGGAAGATGTCTCCGTCAGGCGTATAGTGCCAGATCTTGCGGCTGGTGATGCGGTCCCAGAATGTGTGCAGTCGCTCAAGCCGCCGCTCCGGCGGATTGCCAGCGATGATTGCCGAGTTGATCGCGCCGATCGAGACGCCGCAGATCCAGTCCGGCTCGATACCTGCTTCGTGCAGCGCCTGATAGACGCCAGCCTGGTAGGCGCCGAGCGCACCGCCGCCTTGCAGCACCAGCGCGACACGGTCGCAGCGCTCCGGCCGCCAGCCGCGATGGGAGGTTGCAGTTTCTTGTTCGTCGAAATGTGGGCTACGCGCATCCATGTCCTTGCACTCCCTGCGCGCCAACGATTCCGTGTGCCCGTGACGCGCTGATGACAGCCGCCAAGGGGGACATTCGGGTCACGCGGCTGAAGGAAATCCCTCATATCAATGTCAATGTCCGTCGCTAGCGTTCGGGCCATTAATTGCAAACAGGGGGATTTGCGATGCGCAGGGAAGAACTATTGCGGCTTCCGTCAATGCCAGCCGCGGGCCCGAGCTATCCCGCAGGACCCTACCGCTTCGTCAATCGCGAATTCCTGGTCATTACCTACGAGACCGATCCCGCGCTGATCCGTGCCGGGCTGCCTGAGCCGCTCGAGCCGATTGATCAGCCGATCGTGCACTACGAATGGATCAAGATGCCTGATAGTTCCGGCTTCGGCAGTTATACCGAGTCCGGTCTGGTGATCCCGGCGCGCTTGCACGGCGAAGAGGTCAATTTTGTTTCGCAGATGTACCTCGACGATGATCCGCCGATTGCGGCGGGCCGGGAGATCTGGGGCTTTCCGAAGAAATACGCCCATCCCAAGCTCGAGATCGTCAAGGACACGCTGACCGGCACGCTCGAATACGCCGGCCAGCTCGTCGCCATGGGCACCATGGGCTACAAGCATGAGAGCATGGCGGGCAATGGCGACATCACCCGCGCGACGCTGTCGAAGACGCAAGTTAATCTGAAGATGATCCCGGGAGTCGATGGCCGTCTCGAAGTCTGCCAGCTCGTCGCGATCAATCTGACCGACATCAACGTCAAGGGCTCATGGATCGGTCCCGGCCGGCTGCATCTGGTACCGCACGTCAATGCGCCGGTTGCGGATTTTCCGGTGCGGCGAGTGGTCGGCGCGCATCATTTCCTCGCCGATCTGACGCTGCCCTTCGGCCGCGTCGTGCACGATTACAACAAGGAAGCCGAGCTGGCCGCAACGGGTCTCGCGGCGGAGTAGGCTGCGACATCAAACTGTAACAGAAGCGTAATTCAATCGTCGCGTGCCGGCGTGTGGGGAAGGTGTCCCGCACTGATATGTGCTGGCTTGCGCAGGGGTTGACGATGTCTCGCGTTGAGCTTCGGGCTGGTCATGTCGGCTGAACCAGCGAAAATTGTCAGCGTGCCGGCGGACGCCACTCCGGTGATCCCTGGCCTGGTGTGGGCGTTCCGTCTGCATGGCGACGGCACCGCTGAATCCTTGCCCATCGATGCGCCGATCGAGTTCAGCCATGATGGCAGGCTCTGGCTGCATTTCAATCTGGCGGATGGTCGCAGCCGGCAATGGCTTGGCGGCCTGCAGTTTCCGATGCTGGCGCGCGATCTCTTGCTGTCGCATGACAATTTCCAGCAGCTCCACACCATCGACAACTGCGTCTATGGCGTGTTCTCCGATCTCGTGCGCGAGATCGACTCCCCAACGGAGGAAACCGGCTTCCTTCGCTTCGCGATGACCGAGCGTCTCCTGATCAGCGGCCGCCATCAGGCGCTGTGCGCGGTGGATGCCACGCGCCGCGTGCTCGAAGGCGGCCATCGTGTCGCGACGGTCGCGGCGCTGCTTGAGAAGATCATCG
This sequence comes from Bradyrhizobium sp. Ses1, assembly GCF_059512365.1. Lineage (NCBI taxonomy): Bacteria > Pseudomonadati > Pseudomonadota > Alphaproteobacteria > Hyphomicrobiales > Nitrobacteraceae > Bradyrhizobium > Bradyrhizobium sp. Ses1. Next base: position 133,203 of record NZ_JCAMOQ010000006.1, on the reverse strand, counting down.
ACGAGGTCGCCGACACCATGGACCGGATGGCCGACAAGATCGCCACCGAGATCGACGGCATCGAGGAACGGGTGCTGTCCGGCGAGACCAAGTCGGAGATGCGCGCCGGGCTCGGCCGGTTGCGGCGAACCTGTCTGCGGCTGCATCGTCAGCTTGCCGGCTTGCGTGTCCTGTTCCACCGGCTCGAGCAGAAGAGCCCCGAAAATCTCAGCCCGGCGCTAAGGCTGCATGCCGCAAAGCTCGCACAGCGGCTCGACGGTCTCGACCACGATATCACCGAGCTGCGCGAACGCAGCCGGCTGCTGGAGGAAGAGCTTCGCTTCAAGCTGGAGGAGGAGAGCAACCGGCATCTGCACGCGCTCTCTGTCGTGACCATGATGCTGCTGCCGCCGACGCTGGTCACCGGCATCTTCGGCATGAACACCAAGGGACTGCCGCTCACCGACGTCGACAGCGGCTTCCTGTGGGCCGCGGTGCTGTTGATCGCCGCCTCCGGCCTTGCCTATCTGATCATGCGTCGCCTGGGCATCGTCAAATAACGGGCTGCGGTATCATTGCATGTACCGAGTGCTCATCCGCGCGGTCACGGCATTCGCGGCGATCACTGCCCTTGCCCTCGCAGCCGCCCGCGCGGCAGATCAGCCCGACGGCAGCGACAAGGACCTGCGCGACAGGCTGGCCGATGCCGGCTACCAGTTCAGCCTGACCTATATCGGCGAGGGGCTCGCCAACGTCTCCGGCGGCATGCGTACCGGCGCGATCTATACCGGGCGTCTCGATCTCGGCACCACCATCGACCTTGAAAAGGTGATGGGCTGGACCGGCGCCACCTTCCACGCCAACGTGTTCCAGATCCATGGCGACGGCCTGTCGCGCAGCTATATCGGCAATCTGATGCTGGTCTCCGGCGTCGAGGCCTTGCCCTCGACGCGGCTCTATGAGCTCTGGATCGAGCAGCAACTGCTTGGCGGCAAGCTCGCCGTCCGCGTCGGCCAACAGGCCTCCGATGTCGAATTCATCGATAGCCAGTACGACGATATTTTCATCAACTCCGCGCTGGGCTGGCCCGGCATCACAGGCATCAACCTGCCGGCCGGCGGGCCGTCGCCGCCGCTTGCCGTGCCTGGTATTCGCATCAAGGCGGCGCTCTCGGACCGGATCACGGCCTATCTCGCACTGTTCGACGGCAGCGCGGCGCCGCCGGACGCGGACGACGCGCAGTTCGCCAATGCCAACGGCCTTCTGTTCCGCGTCAACGATCCGTCGTGGTGGATCGGACAGCTCAAATACAAGTTCGAGATCGGCGAGAGCCGGCTGCCGGCGACGATCACCGGCGGTGGCTGGTATCACATGATGTCGTTTCCCGATCAGCGCTTTTCGGGTGACGGCCTGTCGCTCGCCGATCCGAATAGCTCGGGCAATCCGGCGTGGTGGCGCCGAAACCAGGGATTGTTCATGGTCTACGAGCAGCAATTGGCGCGCGCCGCATCGGGTTCGGACAAGGGCGTCGCATTCTTCATGCGGGCCTCGGTGAGCCCGTCCGATCGCAACCTGGTCAACGCCTATGTCGACGGAGGCTTCCTGTTCACCGGCTTCAGCGACGCCCATCCGAACGACAGGTTCGGCGTCGCTGCAACCTATGCCAGAATCTCCGACCGCGCCCGCGCTCTCGATCGCGACATCCAGTTCTTCACCGGAACGCCATACCCGATCCGCGACTACGAGGCGATCTTCGAGGTCACCTATCAGCATGAGGTCAGGCCCGGCTTCTATCTGCAGCCGGTGCTTCAATATATTGCGCATCCGGGCGGCGGCGCGGTCGATCCCTACGATCCCACGCAGACGCATCGCATCAAGGATGGTGTAATGGTCGGTGTACGTACGACCATCGCGTATTAGCTGCGTGATGAGTGACGACGTTACTCTGGAGGCGCGCCGCGACTTGTAGGGTGGGCAAAGCGGAGCGTGCCCACCACCCACGTTCGGTGCAAGGAAAAGTGGGCACGCTGCGCTTTGCCCACCCCACGGGATCTAAGCGGCTGCCGCGACCGCTTTCAGCGCCGGCCGCCTGATCGCCAGCGCGATCGATGCAGCGACGAGGCAGAGCGCGCCGGCAATGAAGAAGGCGGGCAGGTAGCTTGCGTAGACCGTCCGCGACAGGCCGGCGCCAAAGGCGGCGGCACCGGCGCCGAGCTGATGTCCGGCAAAAATCCAGCCGAATACGAGATTGGCGCGCTCAACACCGAAGTTCTGCGCGGTCAGGCGCACGGTGGGCGGCACGGTAGCGATCCAGTCGAGCCCGTAGAACATCGCAAACAGCGACAGGCCGTAGAATGAGAAATCGGTGAACGGCAGGAAGATAAGCGACAGCCCGCGCAGGCCGTAATACCAGAACAGAAGCCAGCGGTTGTCATAGCGGTCCGACAGCCAGCCCGAGACGATGGTGCCGAAGAAATCGAAAATGCCCATAGCGGCGAGCAGGCTCGCAGCCTGCACCTGCGGAATGCCGAAATCGAGACACATCGGGATCAAGTGCACCTGGACCAGGCCATTGGTGGAGGCGCCGCAGATGAAGAAGGTCGCGAACAGGATCCAGAATACCGGCGACTTCGACGCGTCGCGCAGCGTGCCGAGCGCGACCGCCATGATCGGCGTGTTGCTCGGCGGCGGCGCGGGGAGTGGCTCCTTGCCGGTGTCGCCGAACGGGCGGAGGCCGACGTCGCTCGGCCGGTCGCGCATGACGAGCAGCACCAGGAAGGCGGACAGGCCGAGCACGACGCAGACCAGCGACAGCGCGATCCGCCAGCCGAAGCGCTCAGTGAGGGTTGCGATCAAGGGCAGAAAGACGAGTTGGCCGGTTGCGACACTCGCGGTCATGATGCCGATGACGAGGCCGCGCTGCGCGACGAACCAGCGCGCAGCGATCGTCGCGCCCAGCACCAGCGCCGTCATGCCGGTGCCGATTCCGATCACGACTCCCCACAGCAGCACCAACTGCCAGACCTGTGTCATCGCGAGCGAGGCAAGCAGGCCGGAAACCACGATGAGTTGGGCCACCAAGGTCACATTGCGCAAGCCGTAACGATTCATCAGCGCCGCGGCAAAGGGCGCCATCAGACCGAACAGGATGAAACGGATCGAGAGCGCGGAGGAGATCTCCGCTGTGCTCCATCCGAACTCCTGCTGCAGCGGCACGATGAAGACGCCGGGCGCGCCGACGGTGCCGGCGGCAATTAGCGCGGCGAGGAAGGTGACGCCGACCATCACCCAGCCGTAATGGACATTGCGGCGGCCAAGGGCGGCCGCCAGCCAGTTCGAGATCATGCAGCCTCGGAAAATTCTAACTGGAAGGTTAGCTCGTCAGGCAGATACTGCCGCGAGGGAGGCATGACGTAAATGCCATACTTCCCTCGTTTCAGGACATTAGGGGGCGAAGGCTAATGCGCGACCCGCTCGACCGCGATCGCGGTGGCTTCGCCGCCGCCGATGCAGAGTGCGGCGACACCGCGCTTCAGGTTCTGCGCTTCCAGCGCATGCAGCAGCGTCACGATCAGCCGCGCGCCGGTGGCGCCGATCGGGTGACCCAGCGCGCAGGCGCCGCCATTGATGTTGAGTTTTTCGCGCGGGATTCCGAGGTCGCGCTGCGCCGCCATCGCTACCACCGCGAAGGCCTCATTGATCTCGAACAGGTCGACGTCGCCGACGCTCCAGCCGACCTTGTCGAGCAGTTTGCGGATCGCCGGGATCGGCGCCGTGGTGAACCATTGCGGCTCCTGGCTGTGGGTGGCATGGCCCTTGATCTCGGCCAGTACCGGCAGGCCGTCGCGATCGGCCAGCGAGCGCTTGGCCAGGATCAGCGCCGCGGCTCCGTCGGCATTGGCGGAGGAGGCGGCCGGCGTGATGGTGCCGTTGGCGCGGAATGCCGGCTTCAATCCGGGGATCTTGGCGGGATCCACTTTGAGCGGATGCTCGTCATTGGCGATCACGCGCGGGCCTGCCTTCTCCGTGATCGTGATCGACGCGATCTCGGCCTTGAACGCGCCGCCCTCGACCGCGTTGCGCGCCCGCGTGAGCGTCTCCATCGCGTAAGTGTCCTGGTCCTTGCGTGTGAACTGATAGGCCTCCGCCGTCGCCTCGCCGAAATCGCCCATCGAGCGTCCGGTCTCGTAGGCGTCCTCAAGTCCGTCCATCATCATGTGGTCGATGATGCGGTCATGGCCGGCGCGATAGCCGCCGCGCGCCTTGGCAAGCAGATACGGCGCGTTGCTCATGCTCTCCATGCCGCCGGACACCACGATCTCGGCCGAGCCGGCCTTGATGATGTCGTGCCCGAGCATGGTCGCCTTCATGCCGGAGCCGCAGACCTTGTTGACCGTGGTCGCCCCGGTTGCGTCGGGCAGTTTGGCGCCGCGCGCGGCCTGGCGGGCCGGCGCCTGGCCCTGGCCGGCCGGCAGCACATTGCCCATGAACACTTCATCGACGCGTTCAGGCGCGAGCTTTGCCCGCTCCAGCGCTGCACCGATCACATGGGAACCGAGCTTGTGCGCGCTGAACGGCGACAATTCGCCCATGAAACGGCCGAGCGGCGTACGGGCGGCGGAAAGGATAACGACGGGATCGGAGGCATTGGCCATGGCGGGCTCCCTGGAGGATTCTTGGTCACATGATGATAATCATATGATGCGTCGCAAAAATTGCAACGCCCGCCGGCATGAGAAATTGTCGTGCTTCATCCCCACCGCTGTGATCATCCGCGAAGGCGGATGATCCAGTAACCACAGAACGTCGTTTGGCGGGTACTGGATGCCCCGCCTTCGCCGGGCATGACGGCGCGCTTTGCGGCTACCGCTTTCGCCCTAGAAACCCCTGCATCAGCCGCTGCGGTTCGCCGGTGAGGAACGATTTCCCGAACACGCCGACGCTCAGATTGACCGACTCCGTCAGCGGCAGTTCTTCCCATTGCCGCAGCAAATTCTTCTGGATGCGCAGCGCTTCGGGGCCGCATTCGAGCAGCGCCGCCACGGTGCGTTCGACCTCGGCGTCAAGCTCGCCTTGTTTCGCGACCTTGTCGACAAGGCCCCAGGCGAGCGCGGTGGGTGCGTCGATGTTCTCGGCGGTCATCACCAGCCAGCGCGCGCGGCTCCAGCCGATCAGGCGCGGCAGCAGCGCCGCATGGATCACCGAGGGGATGCCGACGCGCACCTCGGGCATGCCGAATTTTGCGTCATGCGCCGCGATCCGGAAATCGCAGGCTGCGGCCACTTCCAGCCCGCCGCCGAGACACCAGCCCGGCATTCGCGCGATGACCGGCGCCGGGAATCGGCGCACGGCCTCGCAGAGGTCGCGCAGTCGCGTGATGAAGATTTCCGCCGACTTCTGCTCGAGCTTGGCCATCTCCTTGATATCGGCGCCGCCGATCATGCTCTTCTCGCTCTGGCCGGCCAGGATCACCGCGCGAATATCGCGGTCATCGGCAAGCTTCTCGAACCCTTCGCGGACGCCATCGGTGACGGCCGAGCTCAGGATGTTCAGCGAGCCGGCGTTGCAGACGGTGAGGCGGACCACGCCGCGGGAATCGCGGTCGACGCCGCAATGGGGGTTGAGCATTTCCATGGCATCATCTCGGGCAGGGGAACATCCGGCCACTTCCCGGACAATGGCGGCGCTTGTCAAGCCGTCGCGCAACCGGTGTTGCGACGCAGCAGTGCGTGCAATAGAATGATGATTATCATCTAACGTCACTTGAAAGGAGTTGCCATGACCTTCGTCGATACTGTCGATCTGCTCTCGCCAACGTCCCGCCGCGAGCGGGTGGTGCATTGGCAGGCGCCTAGGCCGATCGCGAAGGTCGCTGCCGCGATGACGGGGATGGAAGCGATGTGCGGGATCCGCGACGGCATCCTGCCGCCGCCGCCGTTCGCCAAACTGATCGGTTTCCGGATGGCTGTCGTCGAGCCCAGCCGGATCGTGATGGAACTCGATCCCGAGGAGAGCCTCGAGAACACCATCGGGCTCCTGCACGGCGCGACCGCTGCGGCATTGCTCGATACTGCCATGGGTTGCGCGATCTCGACCATGCTCCCCGCCGGCCAGACCTCGGTCACGCTCGACCTGAAGCTCACTTATCTGCGACCGCTGTCGGTACGTTCAGGCACGATCCGGGCAGAGGGCAAGGTGATCAAGCTCGGCCGCCAAAACAGCTACACCGAAGGTTTCGTCCGCGACGGCGCCGGCAATCTTGCAGTGCACTCTACCGCGACCTTCGCCATGATCGGTGGCACGAATTTGAAATAGCTGCAGCTTTCTTTACATCTTGGTGCTATTATATGACTGGAAACATCCAATGAGACTCTCATGCGTTATTCGAAAGAACACAAAGCAGAGACCCACGAGCGGATCGTGAAGCAGGCCTCGGTCAGGCTGCGCGAACGCGGCGCTCATGGCATCGGCGTCGCCGACCTGATGAAGGAGGTCGGACTGACCCATGGCGGCTTCTACGCCCATTTCGATTCCCGCGAAGCGCTGGTGATCGAGGCGTTCAACTATGCGATGGATCGCGGCAACGAGCGTTGGCGCAAGATCGTTGAGGAGACGCCGCCGGAGAAGCGGCTGGCAACCATCGTCGATTCCTATCTGACGACGACGCACCGCGACGATCCCGGCCGCGGCTGCGCGGTTCCTTCGCTCGGCGCCGAGATCGCCCGCGAAAGCCCGAAGACCCGCAAGGCCTTCGCCGCCAAGCTGGAACGCATGATCGACATGATAGCCGACCAGATGCCGGACGTATCGCCGAAGGCCGCACGCAAGCAGGCGCTGGCAACGCTTGCGACCATGATGGGTACCGTCGTGATGGCCCGCATCGCCGGCAATGGCGAGTTCTCCGACGAGATCCTCGCTTCGGGCCGCGAAGCCGTATTGTCTCGTGCCGCCAAGCCGGCGGCCAAGAAGCCGCGCGCCAAGGCGCATTGACCCGTACGACTCTCTCCGCGTCATTGCGAGGGCAGCGAAGCAATCCATGTCGCCGCTTGCCGAGGCATGGATTGCTTCGCTCCGCTCGCAATGACGGTGTACGGATTAGCCCCCGTTAAACAACGCCCGCTCATCCTCGACCGTCTCGTAGATGTAATCCGCCACCGCGCGGATGCGGGCGAGGTCCTTGCTGTCGGCATGCATCAGAAGCCAGAAGGTGCGTGATATCCGCACTTCCTCCCGCAGCACCGGTGACAATTCCGGATGCGCTGTCGCCATGAAATGCGGCAGCACGGCGATGCCGTAGCCGGCGATGGTCGCGTTGAGCTGCGCGATCAGATTGGCGCTGCGGAATTTGGCGGAAATCTTCGGCGAGACCTGCGGCAGGTAGTCGAGCTCGGGCGTGAACAAGAGTTCCTCGATGTAGCCGACGAAGCGATGCTGTTGCAGGTCAGCGCGCGAAGCGATGTCCGGCGCGCGCTCGAGATAGGCGGGCGCAGCGTAGAGGCCGAGGCTGTAGTCGAGCAGCTTGCGCCCGACGATGCGGCCTTCCTTCGGCATCGTCAGGCTGATCGCGATATCGGCTTCGCGCTTCGACAGGCTGAACAATCGCGCCGTCGCCACCAGTTGCAGATCGACATCGGGATACCGGTCGGTGAACTTCACCAGGCGCGAGGCCAGGAAGTGGCTGCCAAAACCGTCGGGCGCGCCGATCCGCACCGTCCCTGTCAAATGCGCGCGCGAGCCGCCGACCGCCTCCTGGTTGGCGACGATGGTCGATTCCATCGCCTCCGCGCTGTCGGCGACGCGCTGGCCGGCTTCGGTCAGGAGGTACCCGGTCTTGCGGCGGTCGAACAACTTCGCCGAAAGGTGATGCTCCAGCCGGTCGACACGGCGGATCACCGTGGCATGATCCACGCCGAGTTGTTTTGCCGCAGCCGACACCGATCCGCCGCGCACGATGGCGAGCACGAAGCGAAAATCATCCCAGTCGATCGCGCCGCCTTGATCCAGCATTTCCGCACATCTATGGTGCAATTTATCGGACTTGAATCCCATAAAATGCGGGTCAATAGGGTTTGTAAAGCGATCTAGAGCGTTTTCGAGCGAAGTGGATACCGGTTCGCGTGAAGAAAACGTGTCGAAACTCAAGGTGCGGATCAGGCGTTCGGCCGGGACCAGGGAGGTTTTCATGCGTTCAATCGGACATTTCATCGGTGGCAAGGAGGTCAAGGGCACCTCGGGCCGGACGGCCGACGTCTTCGAGCCGATGACCGGCGATGTGCAGGCCAAGGTGGCGCTGGCCTCGAAGGCTGAGCTGCGCGCCGCGGTCGAGAATGCCAAGGCCGCGCAGCCCGAATGGGCGGCGACCAACCCGCAGCGGCGCGCCCGCGTGATGATGAAGTTCCTGGAACTGGTGCAGCGCGACTACGACAAGCTCGCCGAACTCTTGGCGCGCGAGCACGGCAAAACCGTTCCCGACGCCAAGGGTGACATCCAACGCGGCCTGGAAGTGGTCGAGTTCGCCTGCGGCATCCCGCATCTGATGAAGGGCGAATACACCGAAGGCGCCGGCCCGGGCATCGACATCTATTCGCTGCGCCAGCCGCTCGGGGTCGTTGCTGGCATTGCGCCGTTCAATTTCCCGGCGATGATCCCGATGTGGAAGTTCGCGCCCGCGATCGCCTGCGGCAACGCGTTCATCCTGAAACCTTCGGAGCGCGATCCCGGCGTGCCGATGCGGCTTGCGGAACTGATGATCGAAGCCGGCCTGCCGCCGGGCATTCTCAACGTCGTCAACGGCGACAAGGAAGCGGTCGACGCCATCCTCGACGATCCCGACATCAAGGCGATCGGCTTCGTCGGATCCTCGCCGATCGCGCAATACATTTACGAGCGCGCCGCTGCGACCGGCAAGCGCTGCCAGTGCTTCGGCGGCGCCAAGAACCATGCCATCGTGATGCCCGACGCCGACATGGACCAGGCAGTCGACGCGCTGATCGGCGCCGGCTACGGCTCGGCCGGCGAGCGCTGCATGGCCGTCTCGGTCGCCGTTCCCGTCGGCAAGACCACCGCCGACCGTCTGATGGAAAAGCTGATCCCGCGCGTGGAATCCTTAAAGATCGGCACCTCGATCGATCCGTCCGCCGATTACGGTCCGCTGGTGACGCGCGAGGCGGTCGAGAAGGTCAAGGGCTATATCGACATCGGCATCAAGGAAGGCGCCACGCTCGCGGTCGACGGCCGCGGCTTCAAGATGCAGGGCTATGAGAACGGCTTCTATCTCGGCGGTTCGCTGTTCGACAACGTCACCAAGGATATGCGGATCTACAAGGAAGAGATCTTCGGCCCCGTGCTGTCGGTGGTGCGTGCGCATGACTACAACGAAGCGCTGGCGCTGCCGTCCGACCACGACTACGGCAACGGCGTCGCCATCTTCACCCGCGATGGCGATGCGGCGCGCGATTTCGCCGCCAAGGTGAATGTCGGCATGGTCGGCATCAACGTGCCGATCCCGGTGCCGATCGCCTATTACACCTTCGGCGGCTGGAAGAAGTCCGGCTTCGGCGACCTCAACCAGCATGGTCCGGATTCGATCCGCTTCTACACCAAGACCAAGACGGTCACCTCGCGCTGGCCGTCGGGCGTCAAGGAAGGCGCGGAGTTCTCGATCCCGACGATGAAGTGACGGTGTAGCCTGGCCCGTCATTGCGAGCGCAGCGAAGCAATCCATGGCGCAGCAAGCGGAGGCGTGGATTGCTTCGTCGCTTCGCTCCTCGCAATGACGACAAGAATGAGCAGCCCACTATGCAGTTCGCTCTGAACGAGGACCAGATCGCCGTCAGAGACATGGCGCGGGCGTTTGCGGCGGAGAAGATCGCGCCGCATGCGCTGCGCTGGGACGAGGAGAAGCATTTTCCGGTCGACGTGATGCGGGAGGCGGCAGCCCTTGGCATGGGCGGCATCTACATCAAGGACGATGTCGGTGGCTCCGCGATGACGCGGTTCGACGCGGCGCTGATCTTCGAGGCGCTCGCGACCGGCTGTCCGACGACGTCGGCCTTCATCTCCATCCACAACATGGCGTCGTGGATGATCGATGCCTTCGGCAACGATACCCAGCGCCAGAAATGGCTGCCAAAGCTCTGCACGATGGAGCTGCTGGCGAGCTATTGCCTGACCGAGCCGGGCTCCGGCTCGGATGCCGCGGCGCTGCGCACCCGCGCGGTGCGCGACGGCGACCATTACGTGCTGAACGGCCAGAAGCAGTTCATCTCGGGCGCCGGCGGCGGCGATCTCTATGTCGTGATGGTCCGCACCGGCGGCGACGGCCCCGGCGGCATCTCGACATTGGTCATCCCCGCCGACACGCCGGGCCTCTCGCTCGGCGCCAACGAACGCAAGATGGGCTGGAATGCGCAGCCGACGCGCGCGGTGATCTTCGAGAACGCGCGCGTGCCGGTCGAGAACCGTTTGGGCGAAGAAGGCATCGGCTTCAAGATCGCGATGGCCGGCCTCGACGGCGGCCGGCTCAACATCGCGGCCTGCTCGCTCGGCGGCGCCCAGAGCGCGCTCGACAAGGCACTCGCCTACATGAAGGACCGCAAGGCGTTCGGAAAGCGGCTCGATGAATTCCAGGCGCTGCAGTTCCGCGTCGCCGACATGGCGACCGAACTCGAGGCCGCGCGCACCTTCCTCTGGCGCGCCGCCGCGGCGCTCGACCGCAAAGATCCCGAGGCGACCAAGCTGTGCGCGATGGCAAAACGCTTCGGTACCGATGTCGGCTTCGAAGTCGCGAACCAGGCGCTGCAACTGCACGGCGGCTACGGTTATCTCAGCGAATATGGCGTCGAGAAAATCGTGCGCGATTTGCGCGTGCACCAGATCCTGGAAGGAACCAACGAGATCATGCGGCTGATCGTGGCGCGGAAGATGATCGAGGGAGCGCGATGACGGCTGCCGTGCAAGATGAAGGCGACCTGATCGTTCGCTGTGAAGGGGCGGCGGGCGTGATCCGGCTCAACCGTCCCAAGGCGATCAACGCCATGAAGCTGGAGATGTCTGAAGGCATCGACGCGGCGCTGGACCGGTTCGAGTCCGATCCTGCTGTTGCCGTGGTGCTGCTGGAAGGCGCCGGCGACCGCGGCCTCTGCGCCGGCGGCGACATCCGCGGGCTCTACGAGAGCTCCAAGGCGGGAGGCGATCTCGGCAAGCGGTTCTGGCGCCAGGAATACGTCATGAACGCCCGGATCGCGAAATATCCGAAGCCGTACGTGGCGTTCATGGATGGATTGGTGATGGGCGGCGGCGTCGGCCTGTCCGGCCACGCTTCGCACCGTGTCGTCACTGAGCGCACCAAGCTGGCGATGCCCGAAGTCGGTCTCGGCTTTTTTCCTGATGTCGGCGGCACCTGGCTGTTGTCGCGGTCATCAGGCGAACTCGGGACCTATTTTGGCCTGACCGGGCAGACCATGAACGGGCCCGATGCGATCTATGCGAAGTTTGCAGACGCCGAGGTGCCGTCGTCGAAATTGCCTGAACTGCGCGAGGCGCTGACGAAAGTCCGCGCCGGCGTGACGCACGCCGAGGTCAGGAAGCTGATCGACGGCTTTGCGACCGGCGAGACCTCAGGTCCTGCTGCGGCGATGCAGCGCAGGATCGATTCCTGGTTCGCGCACGATCGCATGGAAGATATCATCGCATCGCTGCAGCGCGACGGCTCGGAATTCGCGCTGTCGACCTTGAAGGTGCTGCACGAGAAATCGCCGCGCGGCATGGTGGTGACGCTGAAGCTGTTGCGGCTGGCGCGGACATCGTCCTCGCTCGAGGAATGCCTGGTGCGGGAATATCGCGCCGCGCTCGCGGTGTTCGCCAGCGACGATTTCCGCGAGGGCGTGCGCGCCGCCGTGATCGACAAGGACCGCAATCCGAAATGGTCGCCGGCGCGGGTCGAGGATGTGACACCGGAAATGCTGGCGCCATACTTCGCCGAGATCGGCGCCGACGAGCTGACATTCGAGAAATAGAAAACGAAACGGGGAGGACATCCAGATGGCAACGATTGCATTCATTGGCCTTGGCAACATGGGCGGTCCGATGGCTGCCAACCTGGTGAAGGCCGGCCACAAGGTGGTGGCCTTCGACCTGGTGGCCGCGTCGCGCAATCAGGCTCAGAGCGATGGCGCCGCGATTGCTGAAAGCAGCGTCGCCGCGGTGAAGGGCGCTGACATCGTCATCACCATGCTGCCGGCCGGCAAGCATGTGCTGTCGGTGTGGAACGAGATCCTGCCCGCGGTGACCAAGGGTGCGCTTATCATCGACAGCTCGACCATCGATGTCGAAAGCGCGCGCCAGGCGCATGCGCTTGCGGCCAAGCATGGCGTTTTGTCGGTGGATGCGCCGGTCTCCGGCGGCACCGGCGGCGCCAAGGGAGCGACGCTCACCTTCATGTGCGGCGGCGAGGACAAGGCGTTCGCGGCGGCCAAGCCCGTGCTGGAGAACATGGGCAAGAAGATCGTGCATTGCGGCGGCGCCGGTGCAGGGCAGGCGGCCAAGATCTGCAACAACATGATCCTCGGCATTTCCATGATCGGCGTCGGCGAAGCCTTCGTGCTCGCGGAGAAGCTCGGGCTCTCGCATCAGGCGCTGTTCGACGTCGCCTCGACTTCGTCGGGCCAGTGCTGGGCGATCACGAGCTATTGCCCGGTGCCGGGCCCGGTTCCGACCTCACCGGCCAACAACGGCTACAAGCCCGGCTTCGCCGCGAACCTGATGGTGAAGGATCTGACGCTGGCGCAGGACGCCGCCAACACCGCCGGCGCGGTGACGCCGCTCGGCAAGCATGCGCAGGAGATCTATCAGGCGTTCGATGCAGCCGGTCACGGCGGGGTCGACTTTTCCGGAATTATCCAGCACGTTAGAGCACTCGCCGGAAAATAATGGTCGCTGGTTTCCCTTAGCGGCCGGATAAGGCGCGGAGGGAATGACCTGATGACCACCTTTCAGGAAGCGCGCGCGTTTCTGCTTCAGCACCGCACGGATTACGAGACCGCGGTAAAGGGTTTTCGCTGGCCCGATCCGGTGCCCTTCAACTGGGCGCTGGACTGGTTCGATGCCGAGCTCGCGCAAAACCCTGACAGCCGCGACCGCGCGGCGCTGTGGATCGTCGATGCCGGCAGCGACCGCGAGACGAAACTGTCGTTCGCCACGCTGTCGCGCCGCTCCAATCAGGTTGCGAATTTCCTGCGCACGCAAGGCTTGAGGCGCGGCGATCATTTGCTGCTTCTGCTCGGCAATGTCGTGCCGCTCTGGGAGACCATGCTGGCCGCGATGAAGCTCGGCGTCGTCGTGATTCCTGCAACCACGCTGCTGACGGCAGACGAATTGCGCGACCGGCTCGACCGCGGCAAGGCGAGGGCGGTGGTCGCAACGCAGGATCAGGTTGCGAAGTTCTCCGGCCTCGGCAGCGATAAACTCGTGCGCATCGTGGTCGGAGCGACGTCGCAGCACGACGGCTGGCTGCCTTTCGAGCAGGCCGCGGATGCATCGGAAACCTTCACGCCCGATGGGCCGACCAAGGCCGACGACCCGATGCTGCTCTATTTCACGTCGGGAACCACGGCGAAGCCAAAACTGGTGCGGCACAGCCAGCGCAGCTACCCGGTCGGTCATCTCTCGACCATGTACTGGATCGGCCTGCAGCCGGGCGACGTGCATCTCAACATCTCCTCGCCCGGCTGGGCCAAGCACGCCTGGAGCTGCTTTTTCGCGCCTTGGAATGCTGGGGCCACCGTGTTCGTGGTCAACCAGCCGCGCTTTGACGCCAAGTCGCTGCTGTCAACGATCGGCCGCTGCGGCGTCACCACGCTATGCGCGCCGCCGACGGTATGGCGCCTGTTCATCCAGGAGAAGCTGTCGACCTTCAAGGTGTCGCTCCGCGAGGTCTGCGGCGCCGGCGAGCCGCTCAACCCGGAAGTGATCGATCAGGTGCAGGCGGCATGGGGCCTGACCATTCGCGACGGCTATGGCCAGACCGAGACCACTGCGCTGGCCGGCAACTCGCCGGGTCAGAAGGTCAAGATCGGCTCGATGGGCCGGCCGCTGCCCGGCTATCGCGTCGCGATTACCGATCTCGACGGCAATCCGACCCGGGAGGGCGAGGTCACGCTGGTACTCGGTGCCGACAGGCCCGCTGGTCTGATGCAGGGCTATCAGGGCGATGACGGCAAGCTCTCCGGAGCCGACGGCGCGATCTATCGCAGCGGCGACGTCGTGTTCAGCGATGAGGACGGGTATTTGACCTTCGTCGGCCGCACCGACGACGTGTTCAAATCATCCGATTACCGCATCAGCCCGTTCGAACTGGAAAGCATCTTGCTTGAGCATGAGGCGGTCGCGGAAGCTGCTGTCGTGCCGAGCCCCGATCCGATCCGGCTCGCAATTCCGAAGGCCTATGTGCTGCTGGTCTCGGGCGTCGAGCGCACGCCGGAAACGGCGCTGTCGATCTTTGGGCATCTGCACACCCGCCTGGCGCCGTTCAAGCGCATCCGCAAGATCGAGCTCGTCACCGAGCTGCCCAAGACCATCTCCGGAAAGATCCGCCGGGTGCAGTTGCGTCGGCTCGAACATGAGGATAATCGCGAGGACAGTTTGCGCGGCGTGGAGTTCCGCGAGGAAGAATTCCCGGAGCTGCAGAAGGTCCGCGCGACTGGATCGGAGAATTAGAAAAATGAACGAAGTCTGGAAGAAGCCGCCCGTGTCGCTGGAGACGTATCAGGGCATGGTCGGCAAGGAGATCGGCGTGTCGGCCTGGCACCTGATCGATCAGCAGCGGATCGATACCTATGCCGACGTGATCGAGGATCACCAGTTCATCCATGTCGACCCTGAGCGCGCGAAGGACACCCCGTTCGGCACCACGATCGCCCACGGTTTCCTGACGATGTCGCTGCTCAGTATCATGTCCTACCAGGTGATGCCCGTCATCGAGGGCACCACGATGGGCGTCAATTACGGCTTCGACAAGCTGCGCTTCATCTCGCCGGTGCGCTCCGGCAAGCGCGTCCGCGGACGCTTCGTGCTCGCCGAGGCCAAGCTGCGCAAGCCGACCGAGCTGGCGTCGCGCACGAACGTTACGGTCGAGATCGAAGGCGAGGAGAAGCCGGCGCTGGTCGCCGACTGGCTCGGCCTGATCTACTTCGCCTGAGCCGCTCCTTTCAGCGTCATGGCCGGGCTTGACCCGGCCATCCATCGCTGCTCAAAACGCTTTGATTTTTGATGGATGCCCGGGTCAAACCCGGGCATGACAAATCGGGAACACACTTCATGACAATCAGGTTTGACGGACGCGTCGCCATCGTCACCGGCGCGGGCAATGGTCTCGGACGGGCGCACGCGCTGGGGCTCGCGAGCCGTGGTGCCAAGGTGGTGGTCAATGATTTCGGCGGCGCGCGCGACGGTACCGGCGCCTCGCTGTCGCCGGCTGAAGCTGTGGTCGAGGAGATACGGAAAGCGGGCGGCACCGCAATCGCCGACGGCGCCGACGTCTCGAACTTCGAGCAGGTCACGGCGATGCTCGAGCGCGCGACCAAGGAGTGGGGCAGCGTCGATCTGCTTTGCGCCAATGCCGGCATCCTGCGCGACAAGTCGTTCGGCAAGCTCGAAGTCGCCGATTTCCAGAAGGTGCTGGACGTCCATCTCGTCGGCAGCTTCTACTGCTGCAAGGCGGTGTGGGCCGGCATGCGCGACCGCAATTACGGCCGCATCGTGCTGACGACGTCGTCCTCGGGCCTCTACGGCAATTTCGGTCAGGCCAATTACGGTGCGGCGAAGGCCGGCATGGTCGGGCTGATGAACGTGCTCGCCGAGGAAGGCCGCAAGAACAACATCCGCGTCAACACCATCTCGCCGACGGCCGCGACCCGCATGACCGAGGAATTGCTGCCGCCGCAGGCGCTCGCGCTGATGAAACCGGAAGCGATTACGCCGGCGGTGGAATATATGCTGAGCGAGGATGCGCCGACCCGCACCATCATGGGCGCCGGCGCCGGCTCGTTTGCGGTGATCAAGATCCTGGAGACCGAGGGCATCAACCTGCCGCCCTCCGAATGGACCCCCGACGCCATCGCCGCGCATTTCGCTGAGATCAGCGACATGTCGAAAGCCAGGGCGTTGCAGGGCGCGTTCGAGCAGACGCAGAAATATGTCGCCCAGGCGGCAGCAAGAGCAGGGGTCAAGCTGTAACGCGACGTCGCGTCGCCGCACTCAACCGTCATGGCCGGGCTTGACCCGGCCATCCACGTCGTGAGGGCTGCGCAAGTTCTTCGTGGATGCCCGGGTCAAGCCCGGGCATGACGGCCGTTTTGCGGTACGAGAATCCTGCCTAAACTCAAGCCATGCCTTCCACTCCACACGAAGTTGCCGTCATCGGCGCCGGCCCCGCCGGCCTGATGGCGGCTGAGGTGCTGGCGCAGGCCGGTGCGCTGGTCACGATCTACGACGCGATGCCGTCGGCTGGCCGCAAATTCCTGATGGCCGGCCGCGGCGGCCTCAATCTCACCCACAGCGAGCCGCTGCCAAAATTCCTCGCGCGCTATCGCGAGGCGATGCCGCATCTTGAGGCCGCCATCGAAGCGTTCCCGCCGCAAGCGTTGCGCGACTGGAGCGAGGCGCTGGGCCAGCTGACCTTTGTCGGCTCCAGCGGCCGTGTCTTCCCGAAAGCGTTCAAGGCCTCGCCGCTGCTGCGCGCCTGGCTGCGCCGGTTAGACGGCGCAGGTGTGCGGCTGTTGCTGCGGCATCGCTGGAGCGGGTGGGACAATGACTGCCGCCTGCTGTTTCAAACGCCGGAAGGAACGCGCGCCGTTGAAGCCCGCGCCACCATCCTGGCGCTCGGCGGCGCGAGCTGGCCGCGACTCGGATCTGATGGCGCATGGGTGGATGTGCTCGCGGCGAAAGGCGTAAGAGTCTCGCCGCTGCGGCCGGCCAATTCCGGCTTCACCGTCGCCTGGTCGGATATCTTCCGCGATCGCTTCGAGGGCCAGCCGCTCAAGAGCGTCGCGTTAAGCTTCGGCGAGCAGCAGGTACGGGGAGAAGCCATCATCACCCGCACCGGCATCGAGGGAGGCGCCATCTACGCGCTATCGGCCGATCTGCGCGAGGCGATCCTCCGTGATGGCGAGGCAACGCTCCATATCGCCTTGAGGCCCGATCTCTCAATCGATGAACTCGCCGCAAAGCTATCAACGCCGAAGGGCAAGCAATCGTTCTCGAACTTCCTGCGCAAGACCGCAAATCTGTCGCCCGTCGCCATCGGCCTGCTGCAGGAAGCGGCGAAAGCATCAGGTGAGTCTTTGCCCTTGCAGCCTCCCGCCGATCTCGCGCGCCTCATCAACGCCGTACCCTTGCGCCTCTCCGGCACAGCACCCATCGCCCGCGCCATCTCCACCGCCGGTGGCATCGCCTTCGACGAGCTCGACGACAACTTCATGCTCCGCCGCTTGCCCGGCATCTTCGTCGCCGGCGAGATGCTCGACTGGGAAGCGCCCACCGGCGGCTATCTCTTGCAGGCGTCGTTTGCGACGGGCGCCGCCGCGGGGAAGGGCGCGTTGAACTGGCTCGATGCGTAGGATGGCTAGAGCACAGCGAAACCCATCATCTTAGTCCCGATGAGGAGTTGATGGGTTTTGCTGCACTCAGCCGAAGGCGCTGTACGACGTCCAGATTTTTTGCACTGCGCGGCACGGTTTGCACTGCCATCAGTTCGACGGCTGTGCTCTCCTTGGCTGCGCGACCTCTCGCTGGCCACTCAGCCCCCAGCCCCGGTCGGCGGAGAGGAAGCGCGCCCCGGCGTTGATCCCCACGATCGCGCCGGGGCACGATCGCGTTGGTCGCCTTGTGAGTTGAGCTGGAGTGGCAGCCATGGTGCAGAACCTCGTAGCCGGACTGGTCGTGGTGGCTTTGATTATCATGGGCGTGCTTGCCTACGCCCAGAAACATGAAGGGTGCTTGCACGGGCACTCGCTCCAAACCTTCAAGCCCTGTGGATCAGTCAGTGCTGAAATGTAGCGACGCCGCGGCTGACCTCGCACGATATGGCGCCCGCGCCGCAGTCGGCGGTGCGGTCGAGCACCATCACTTAGTCAGCTACCTTTTTTGCTAAGCCTGGGCCAGGCCTATGCCTAAATCCCATTCGGCGTACAGGCCATCAGCAACTTGGCAGACTCGAGAAGCTGATGTTGGCTTGAGCCTTTGATTATCCGGCTTAGGTTCGGCAGTACAAAGACGATTTCGTCATCGTCTTGCATAGTATAGTGATTATCGTGCTCTTCTTCGGTGATGATGACGGCACGCCTCAGTGCCATGCCGGTTTCTCGATTAATCAGTTCCGTAGCCTCATCTACGGCCTGTTTCGTCGGAATGTTGCTGTCGGGGTCCCGGTCCAATATGTGTCCACGGTTGTTCCACACCTCAACGATCACTCTCGGAAGGTCGGTGTCGGGGTAGGAAAGAGTTGGCTGTGTGATGTCTCTATCTTCCGTGCCCCGAGCTGTCTTCACTTTCCTGATGACGGCCACGGTCAATTCCTCCCTAATGAAAAGCATTTTGCAGTAGGGCGCTACCCAGTCGTAGTAATCTATGCCTGCAAGCTAGCGTTGTACATGCGCCAGATTAGCGCGTGAACTAGACAGCGCCTCTGCCATATAGGCGCTGCGCCAAACTCGATGGGGGAATGTTTCGATCTCTACCAGTAAGTGACGCGCCCCAGCCGGCCGTCTGATGAGAAGAGAGGGATGTCTCGAATGAGCGCTGCCAGCTCGGTCGCCAAGTCGAGCCAGCGGGTAGGCGTATTGTGAGAGATTCAGATCACCACGCTTTGGCTAGCGCAGCTTTCCGCGCGCGGCGACCGGCAGCGTTCCGATGATCTCCTCGCCGCGCACCATCACCACCTCGTCCATCATGTTGACGACGACGCAGACATGGTTGGGCACGATGCGGACGACGTCGCCGACATTGGGACGCG
This sequence comes from Bradyrhizobium sp. Ses1, assembly GCF_059512365.1. Taxonomy (NCBI): domain Bacteria; kingdom Pseudomonadati; phylum Pseudomonadota; class Alphaproteobacteria; order Hyphomicrobiales; family Nitrobacteraceae; genus Bradyrhizobium; species Bradyrhizobium sp. Ses1. The sequence continues at coordinate 114,215 of NZ_JCAMOQ010000006.1, read as the reverse complement.
TGTTGCTGCGGGAGAGATCAAGAAAGCCGTGCTCCTCGGCGAACTTCGCGATCTTGGCCTCGGGATGTTCGAGGATCAGCCCGTGGCCTTCGAGTCCGCCGGTGTCGGTGGTCAGCGTCTTCGAGCCGGCATCGAGGATGCCGCGCTCGGGCGCGGCGCGGCTCACCACCGTCGAATAGATGTGCAGCGCGCAGTCGTCCCAGGTGGCGACGCCGGCGGCGATCTGCATGCGGTCGTTGTAGATATAGGTGCCGAAGCGATGTTCGGTCGCGCCCTTCAGCTTGCCGAGATTTTTCAGGTTCGGTGTGCCGCCGGTGGATACGATGGTCGCGTCAAGCCCGTGGGCGCGCACGCCGGCCAGGGCCTCGTCGAAGAATTTCTGCGCGTCCGCCCAGCCGGTCTCGGTCGGATACAGCATGAAGCCGGCAAACTGTAGCCCCTTGCCGCCGGCGATCTCGCGCGCCAATGCGACAGCTTCTGCCGGCGTCTCGACACCGGCGCGCTTGCGCCCCGTATCGCATTCGACCACGACCGACAGCGTGCGGCCCGACGCAGCCGCGGCCTTCGGCAGGTCGGCGACGACAACCGAATTGTCCGCCGCCACGGTGACGTTTGCTTTCCCCTGCAGCGCGCCCAGCCGCGCCATCTTCTCGTCGCCCAGCAAATTGTAGCTGATCAGGATATCGGCGATCCCGGCATCCGCCATGATCTCGGCCTCGCCGAGCTTCTGGCAGGTGATGCCCTTGGCGCCGGCCGCGATCTGCATCTGCGCCAGCATCGGGTTCTTGTGGGTCTTGATATGCGGACGATGCGCCACGCCGGCCGCATCGCACGCCGCCTGGATCCGCGCGATGTTGCGTTCGACGCGGTCCATGTCGATGACGGCGCAAGGCGTGCCATAGTCGCGGGCGATTTTTGCGGCGAGGGGATTGGTCATGGATTATGCCTGTTCAATTTCTTCGCGCAGCACTTCGAGTTCGAGCCAGCGGTCTTCGGCGGCGGAAAGCTCCTGCTGCGCCTTGGCGATCGCGGCGGAGGCGTCGTCGAATGTCTTGCGATCCTTTGCGTAGAGGTTGGGATCGTCAAGCAGCTTCTGCTGTTTTGCGATTTCCGCGTGCAATTTCTCGATCGTCTTCGGCAATGTCTCCAGCGCGTGCTTCTCGTTGAAGCTCAGCCGCCGCTTTGGCGTAGCCGTCGGCGCCGTAGCCTTCGTTTCCTTTTTCTCCTCGACAACCGTCGTCTTCACCGCCTCGCGCTTCAGATCCGCGCCGCGCTGCGCCAGCATGTCTGAATAGCCGCCGGCATATTCGATCCAGCGGCCATTACCTTCGGGCACGATCACTGACGTCACCACGCGATCGAGGAAGTCGCGATCATGGCTGATCAGGATCACCGTGCCCTCGTAATCGCCGAGCATCTCCTCGAGCACGTCGAGGGTTTCGAGATCGAGATCGTTGGTCGGCTCGTCCAGCACCAGGAGGTTCGAGGGTTTTGCAAGTGCGCGAGCCAGCATCAGCCGGCCGCGCTCGCCGCCGGAGAGCACTTCCAGTGGCGTGCGGATCTGTTCCTGCGAGAACAGGAAGTCCTTCATGTAGCTGACGACATGCTTCGGCTTGCCACCGACCATCACGTGGTCGCCGCGACCGCCGGTCAGGGCTTCCGACAGCGTCGATTTCGGATCGAGGCTTTCGCGGTGCTGGTCGAGCGTTGCCATTTCAAGGTTCACGCCGAGCCGCACGCTGCCGGCATCGGGTGCCTCCGCGCCGGTCAGCAGGTTGACCAGCGTGGTCTTGCCGGCGCCGTTCGGGCCGACGATGCCGACGCGGTCGCCGCGCTGGATGCGGATCGAGAAATCCTCCACGATGTTGCGCTCGCCGAATGCCTTGTTGATGTTCTTCGCCTCGATCACCAGCCGTCCGGATTTGTCTGCCTCGGCAGCAGCGAGATTGGCGCTGCCCGCGGTGCCGCGATAGTTCCGCCGCTGCGCGCGCAGCGTATGCAGATTGGCAAGCCGCTTGACGTTGCGCTTGCGTCGTCCGGAGACGCCGTAGCGCAGCCAGTGTTCCTCGTTGACGATCTTGCGGTCGAGCTTGTGCTGATCGCGCTCTTCCTCCGCCAGCACTTCGTCGCGCCAGGCCTCGAATGCGCCGAAACCGCGGTCGATCTGCCTGATCTGGCCGCGGTCGAGCCAGGCGGTCGCGCGCGACAAATTGGTGAGGAAGCGGCGGTCGTGGCTGATCAGCACCAGCGCCGAGCGCCGGTTCTGCAATTCGCCTTCCAGCCATTCGATGGTCGGCAGATCGAGATGGTTGGTCGGCTCGTCCAGCAGCAGGATGTCGGGCGAGGGCGCTAGTGCCCGCGCGAGCGCCGCGCGACGCGCCTCGCCGCCGGAGAGATGGGCGGGATCTTCGTCGCCGTGCAGTCCGAGCTGCTCGAGCAGATAGCGCGCCTGATAATGGTCATCGCCGGGTCCAAGACCGGCTTCCACATAGGCGAGCGTGGTGGCGTGATCGCCGAAATCCGGCTCCTGCGGCAGATAGCGGATGGTCGCGCCCGGCTGCACGAAACGGTTGCCGGCGTCAGGCTCGACAAGCCCGGCCGCGATCTTGAGCAGCGTCGATTTGCCGGAGCCGTTGCGCCCGATCAGGCACACGCGCTCTTCGGCCGAGACCGACAGCTCGACGCCCGTGAGTAGCGGCGTGCCGCCGAACGTCAGCCTGATGTCCTTGAGCTGGATCAGGGGCGGCGCCATCAGTTTTGTCCCGTTACGGTTTGTTCGGCGCGGCGGCGCTGGATGCGGCGGATCGCGGTGTCGAGTGCCGAGAGGAACGCCGAGCGGTCGCGCGGCGAGAACGATCGTGGCCCGCCGGTGATCTCGCCCGACGAGCGCAGGTCGGTCATCAGATTGCGCATCGCCAGGGTCATGCCGATCGACTGCTCCGTGAACGGTTTGCCGTTCGGCGCAATCACGTCTGCGCCGGCCTTCACACAGCGGCTCGCCAGCGGAATATCCGCGGTGATGACGATGTCGCCATGTCCGGCGCGCTCGGCGATCCAGTCATCCGCGGCGTCCATGCCGGAACCGGCGGCGACGCGTTCGATCAGCGGGTCCTGCGGCACGCGGATGAAATTGCCAGCGACCACGCTGACGGCAAGTCCGTGCCGGAGCGCGACGCGATAGACCTCGTCCTTCACCGGACAGGCGTCGGCATCGACATAGATGCGGGTGGGGTTTTTAGTCGGCATCACTGTTTGGCGGTTCATTCGTGGGCCGCATGTAACCCATCGGGCGGAAAATTGCGAGGCCGCCCACAGGCTTGCCACGGACGGTTGATGGCGTACGATCCGGTCAGACAAACAACCGAAATAAGGGGAACCCCATGAGCCATCCGCAAACCTACCGCGTCTCGGCCTATAACACCTCGAAAGAGTCCGAGAACAAGATCCATGACGATGCGGTGGCGCGGCGGTACGGCTTCTCGGGCGGGCTGGTCCCCGGCGTCGACGTGATGGCATATATGATGCACCTACCGGTTGCGACATGGGGCCGCGATTTCCTCGGGCGCGGCTTGATCGACGCGCGTTTCCTCAAGCCGGTCTATGATGGCGAACAGGCCGAGGTGAGGGGCGAGGAGCGCGACGGCGCGCTGGCGATCGAGGTGTTCAGGCGCGGCGAGCTTTGCGCCACCGGCAGCGCGTCGCTGCCGACTGCGGCGCCCGCTGTTTCGATCAGGGATTACATCGAGGTCGCCGCAGTCGCCGAGCGCAAGCCGGTGAATGCCTCGTCCTACGAAGTCGGCAAATGGCTCGGCACCCGGCCGTACGTCTGGGCCGGCGATGCTGCGACGGGATATCTCGCCGATATCAGGGAAACCCACACGATCTACACGCGCGAACATCTCGGCCATCCCGGCATGCTGCAGAAGGTGATGAACAAGCTCCTGGTGGACAACGCCATCCTCGGCCCCTGGATTCACGTCGGCAGCCGGATGCAGCTCCTCTCGGCCGCGAAGACCGGCGATGAGCTGACGGCCCGCGCGAAGGTCACTGCGAACTATGACAAGAAGGGCCACCGCTTCGTCGAGCTCGACGCGATCGTGGTCGCCAACGGCACCACGCCGCTGGCGCATTGCTGGCATATCGCGATCTATCAACCACGAGAGCAGGCCGCGGCGTGATTCGACGCGTCATTGCCGGGCTTGACCCGGCAATCCATCACGCTTGAAAGACTCTGCTCTGGAGATGGATGCGCGGGTCAAGCCCGCGCATGACGAGTGTTGGTGGTTGTAGGCTTCTGCCGCCATTGCCACCTGCTCCGCTGAAGCGTCAGGCCGCCTGCGCCTTCTTCGCATCCTCGATCGCGCGCCACACTTTTTCCGGCGTCAGCGGCATGTTGATGTGCTTGATGCCGTATTCCGACAGCGCATCCACCACCGCATTCACCACCGTCGCAAGGCTCCCGGCGCATCCCGCCTCGCCGCAGCCTTTGGTGCCGAGCGGATTGCTCTTCGCCGGCGAGGGATGATCGCCGACCGCCATGGGCGGAATGTCCTCGGCGCGCGGCAGCGCGTAGTCCATGAACGAGCCGGTGATCGGCTGGCCGGAGGCATCGTAATTGACCTCTTCCATCAGCGCCTGGCCGATGCCTTGCGCGACGCCGCCGTGCAACTGTCCCGCCACGATCATCGGATTGACGATGGTGCCGAAGTCGTTGACGCCGGTGTAGCGCACGATCCTGATCACGCCGGTGTCCGGGTCGATCTCGACCTCCGCGACGTGGCAGCCGTTGGGGAAGGTGGACGGCGTCTCCTTGGTGGCGTGGTCGACGTCGAGCGTATCAGGCCCGCCCTCGGCAATCTGGCCCTCACGCATCCGCTGCGCGAGCTCCATGATGCCGATCGAGCGGTCGGTGCCGGCGATGGTGAAGCGGCCGCCGGTAAATTCGATGTCGGCTTCGGATGCTTCCATCACATGTCCGGCCGCTTTCTTGCCCTTCTCGACGACGAGTGCGGACGCCTCGACGATGGCCTGGCCGGTCGCGGTGATCGAGCGCGAGCCGCCGGTGCCGTTGCCGAACCGCACCAGATCGCTGTCGCCCTGTTCCAGCTTGATCTTATCGAAGGGCACGCCGAGCTGGTCCGACAGCACCTGCGCGAATGGCGTGGCATGGCCCTGGCCGTAGTCTAGCGTGCCGGTGGTGAGCGTCACCGAGCCATCCGGATCGAAGGTGATCTTGCCGAGCTCGCCGCTCGGCGGCGCGGTGACCTCAAGGTAGGAGCCGACCGCGATGCCGCGCAATTTGCCGTTCTTCTTGCTCTCCCGCTTGCGCTTGCCGAAATTCTCGTAGTCCGAAATCTCCAGCGCCTTCTCGAACACGCCCTGGAAATCGCCGCTGTCATAGGTGACGCCTGATGCGGCCGGGAAGGGCAGTTGTGACGGCTTGATGAAATTGCGCTTCCGCAAGGTCAGCCGGTTGATGCCCATCTCGTCGGCGGCCTTATCGATCAGCCGCTCCATGTAGTAATTGGCCTCGGGCCGGCCGGCGCCGCGATAGGCGCCCATCAGCGTGGTGTTGGTCAAGACCGTCTTGATGTCGACGCCGAGCAGCGGCGTGCGGTAGACGCTTGCGAGATTCTTGCCGGTGTTGAGCGACAGCGGCCCCGGGGCGACGCCAGTGATGTAGGCGCCGAGATTGCCGTAGCCGGACAGCCGCACCGCCAGGAACTTGCCGTCGGCGTCGAGCGCGAGTTCGGCATGGATGAGCTGGGCGCGGCCCTGGCTGTCCGACAGGAAGCTGGTCGAGCGCTCGTCGGTCCATTTCACGGGGCGCCCGAGCTCCTTCGCTGCGTGGGCGATGCAGGTATATTCGGGATAGTTGAGGTTCTTCATGCCGAAGGAGCCGCCGACATTGGCGGTGAGAATCCGCACCTTCTCCGGCGGCACGTTGAGGATTTTTGCCAAGGTCGTCTTGTTGCCGGAGACGCCCTGGGTCGGCACCCGCAGCGTATAGCGCTCGGTTGTCTTGTCGTAGGCCGCAAGCGCCACGCGCGGCTCCATCGAGACGACAGCGACGCGGGTATTGACGATGTCGAGCTTGGTCACATGCGCCGCGCTGGCGAAAGCGGCATTGATCTTGTCGGTGTCGCCATAGTGGTAGTCGAGCGCGACATTGTTCGGGATGTGGTCGTAGAGCTGCGGCGCGCCGGGCTGGGCGGCCTCGGCGGCATCGGTCACCGCCGGCAGCGATTCGATGTCGACCTCGACGGCTTCGGCCGCATCGCGCGCCTGCGCGGCCGTTTCAGCCACCACGAAGGCGACGGAATCGCCGACGAAGCGGACCTTGTCGGTCGGCAGCGGCAGGCGGTTGGTCTGCAGCAGCGGCGAGCCATCCCGGCTCTTCAGCGGCATGCCGCAGGTGAACGGGTTGTAGTTGGCGGCCGCGAGGTCGGCTCCGGTCCACACCCCAAGCACGCCCGGCATCGCCCTGGCGGCGGCGGTGTCGATCCCCTTGATGACGCCGTGGGCGTGGGAGGAGCGCACCATCCAGCAATAGGCTTGGCCGGGCAGGGAGAAATCGTCGGTGTATTTGCCGTTGCCGCGCACCAGCGTGTCGTCCTCCTTGCGGCGGACCGGTTGCCCGACACCGTATTTTTGCAGTGCGATAGCGTTTTCGAGGGCCGCGGAAGATGTGTGATCTTGCATGGTAAATAACCTGAAATGCCGCGATTTGGAGCAATTTCGCGGTGTTTCGACCAGATAACGTAGCGTGATGTAAGCGACAACGCCCGATTAGGCATGTCGCGTGTGATGATTTGTTGCGTAGGCCTTTGGCGCTGCTAAAGTTTCCGTGAACGGAAATTCTTCGGCGGGCCGGGTGCCGCGCGGAAAGACAGTGTTGATGAAGGATGACACGCGGCCTTGCGTCGGCCTTTCGGCCCGCGAGAGCCCGTCAGGGTTGGCTACGGCGGCCGTCGAAAGCGGCGTTTACGCCGCGCTTGACCTTGGCACCAACAATTGCAGGCTCCTGATCGCCTGTCCCACCGGGGACGGGTTCCGCGTGGTCGACTCTTTTTCCCGCATCATTCGGCTCGGCGAGGGCATTTCGGCGACCGGTTCCATCAGCGACGCCGCAATCGAGCGCGCAATCGCCGCGCTCTCGATCTGCAGCGACAAGATCCGCTACCGCAAGGCGAGGCGCCTGCGGCTGATCGCGACCGAGGCCTGCCGTGCCGCCGCCAATGCCGACAGTTTCCGCGCCCGCGTCGCCGCCGAGACCGGCATCAAGCTCGAGGTGATCGACCGCGAGACCGAGGCGACGCTGGCCGTGATCGGTTGCTCGCCGCTGCTCGACCGAAGGGGCCGCGGCGCGGTCCTGTTCGACATCGGCGGCGGCTCGACCGAACTGGTGCGGATCGAGCGCGATCCGGCAAGGCCGGATGCTGCGCCCTGGATCAAGGCCTGGATGTCGATCCCGTTCGGTGTGGTCAGCCTTGCCGAGCAATTCGGCGGTCGCAATGTCACAAAAGAGTTGTATGCGCGGATGGTCGCCGAGGTCGCGCAATATGTCGCCCCGTTCGCGACCGAGCACGGCTCCGATTTGCGCGACATGCATCTGCTGGGCACGTCGGGCACGGTGACGACCCTTGCCGGCGTATTCCTCAATCTGCCGCGCTACGATCGCCGACGCATCGATGGCATCTGGATGAGCGACGCCGACGTGACCGCGACGATTCAAAATCTGCTTGGCATGAGCTATGAGGAGCGCATCAATAATAGCTGCATCAGCATCGAGCGCGCCGACCTCGTGCTTGCGGGCTGCGCGATCCTCGATGCCGTCAGGAACGCATTCCCGCTGCCGCGGCTGCGCGTCGCCGACCGCGGCCTGCGCGAGGGCATGCTGGTCGAGATGATGCGCGAGGACGGCGCGCTGAAGTCGTGCCTGCACGTGCCGTAACGAGCGTGATCCGGAAAAGTGGGAACCGGTTTTCCGACAAGATCATGCTCCAACAAAGAGAATCCAGAGACACTTATGGCGAAAGATTCGACCGGCCGGCTGCACGTCACCGTGAAGAGCGGCGGCAAGCGGAAATTGTCCTCAAAACTCTGGCTGGAGCGCCAGCTCAACGATCCCTATGTCGCGAAAGCCAAGGCGCAGGGCTACCGTTCGCGCGCGGCCTTCAAGCTGACCGAGATCGACGACAAATATCGCCTGCTCAAGCCGGGCATGACCGTGGTCGACCTCGGCGCTGCGCCCGGCGGCTGGAGCCAGGTCGCGGCCAAGCGCGTCGGCTCGGCCAATGGCAAGGGCAAGGTGATCGCAATCGACCTCCTGGAAATGGGAGAGATCCCCGGCGTCACCTTCGCGCAGCTCGATTTCCTCGATAACGACGCGCCCGAAAAACTGATCGCGATGATGGGCGGCCGCGCCGATGTCGTGATGTCCGACATGGCCGCCAACACCACCGGTCACCGCAAGACAGATCAACTCCGGATCGTCGGCCTGGTCGAGACCGCCGCAGCCTTCGCCTGCGACGTGCTCAGCCCCGGCGGCGCGTTCCTCGCAAAGGTGTTTCAGAGCGGCGCCGACGCCGAACTACTCGCGCAGTTGAAGCGCGACTTCTCGACCATCCGTCACGTAAAGCCCGCCGCCAGCCGGCAGGATTCGTCGGAGCGTTACGTGCTGGCGACGGGATTTCGCGGTGTCACAAAGACCGAAGGACGTTCATGACGGATCGGGTCAGGCTCGCTGGCCCGCTCGTTGCGGCAGGAGCAAGACGAGCGCCGCGATGGCGGCTGCGAGGGCACCTGAAGCCGCATATCGGCTGAGAGCCAAGCCGCCGTGATCGAGCGGCTTGTCCAGGAAATCGCCCACGGTCGCTCCAAGAGGTCGGGTCAGCACGAAGGCGATCCAGAAGAGCATGGTCCTGGACATATTGGTCCAAAGATATGCGGCCGCGACGACGGCAATGCCTGTTGCGAAGACCAGGGCGCCGCCGCGATAGCCAAGCCCGGTTGTATCAGCCATCCAGTCTCCGAGCGCCGTCCCGAGCGTTTGCGAAAACAGGATCGTGACCCAATAGAAGGCTTCCGCCGCCTTGTTGTCGATCGATGCAATCGAGACCGACCCCATCGTTCGATGCCAGACCGCCAGCGATGCGACGAGCAGTGCCGCAAGCAGCGAGGACCCGCCGAGATAGCCGATCCCGAGTGACCGGTCCACGAAGTCCGCCAGCGTCGTGCCGACGGTTGTCGTTGCGATGATGACCGTCCAATAGAGGAACGGATGGAACCGCTTCGCGCCGATCTGGGCGGCGACCACCACGGCAAAGACGATGGCGAAAATCGCCGTCCCAACCAGGTAGCCGAGACCCATCGACATCGTCACGGCATCGCCGCCGGTTTCGCCCAGCGTCGTAGCCAGGATCTTGACGATCCAAAAGCCCAACGAAACGGCCGGCACCTTGCCGGTATCGTCGACACGGCCGTTCTTGTTGATGAATTCCATCGGCTCTTCACTCCGGCCCAAGCCCAAGGCTCCGAGCTTCGAGGCGGCGGCTTCGGCGCGCGCCGACCGTCGTTGACATGATCTTGATCACCCAGAAGACTAGTGTGACTTCGGGGACCTTGTTCAGCATCGGCGCGCCAGTGCGTCGGACACTTTGCGGAACTCCAATCGGGATATCCGGCGGTCTTGCCGAACTTCGAATGGAGCGTACCTGTCCAGACTTAGCTCCGACTTAGGAGCCGGATCGTACCGAGGATGAACGGGAGTGGAGCTAAGTATCGGCTCAGTCGGAGCTGTCATGCTCCAGGGCGCGAGCCAGACCGAGACAGGAGAATCAGAGGGAAGATGATGTCCCGTTCATGGATCGTAGCCTGCCCGCTGACCACCCGCGTTGCGGTGCCCGAGACCCCCGGCGCAGCCGCGAACGATGCGGGTCCGCCGGCTGCATAGCGGGGCCGGCCGTCATGCGAGTACTGCTGGTCGAAGACGATAAAATGATTGGTGCGGCCGTCCTGGAGGCGCTGAAAGATGCCGCCTACGCGGTCGACTGGGTCAGGAACGGCGATCTCGCCATCGAGGCGATCCACAGCGAGACCTACGATATGGCGTTGCTTGATCTTGGCCTGCCCCTCATCGACGGTCTTGAGGTTCTAAAACGAGTCCGAGCAGAGCGTGTGCGCCTTCCAGTCATCGTGCTGACGGCGCGCGACGCCTTGAGCGATCGCGTGGCTGGTCTCGATCTCGGTGCCGACGATTACCTGGTCAAGCCATTCGAGATCGGCGAATTGCTGGCGCGCATGCGCGCTGTCCTGCGGCGCGAAGGCAGCGGTACGCCGCCGATCCTCACCAACGGCCGCCTTTGCCTTGATCCGGCGACGCGCGAGGCGACCTTCTGCGGCGAGAAGGCGGTGCTGAGCGCACGCGAATTCGCTCTGGTTCAGGCGCTGCTGATGCGGCCCGGTGCGATCCTGTCCCGCGGCGAGCTGGAGCGGCAGATCTACGGCTGGACCGAGGAGGTCGAAAGCAACGCCGTCGAATTCCTGATCCACGCGGTGCGCAAGAAGCTAGGTGCCATTGCGATCAGGAACGTTCGCGGCGTTGGGTGGATGGTGGATCGTCCCACATGCTGAAATCGTTGCGCGCACGTCTGTTCGTCGGCCTCACGGCGATCATCGTGCTGACGGGAGCGATCGGAGGCACCTTCGCGTATCTGTGGGCCTACAGCGAAACGATCGAAATGCAGGACTCGGTCCTGATCCAGGTCGGTACGTTCGCACTGAACGCTTCGGTCAGGGAAAGCCAACCTGTCAACGGCGTCGACGCGGAGGCAGAGGTTGCAGTCATCGAACTGGGAACGGTCCCGCGCGGCTCGGCTGACGACCGTAAGCTCTGGACGCTGCCGGATGGATTGCACAACGGCACCTATAAAGGACAGCCCATCCGGGTGTTGCTGCGCACACGGGCCGATGGCAGCCGATTCGCGGTGACGCAGCGCACGGAGATCCGCACCGAGATTGCAGGCAATATGGCGTTGCGGACGTTGCTGCCGATCGCCGCGCTGGTTCCATGTCTTCTGCTGGTGACAGCAGCGGTGATCGCAAGTTCGTTCCAACCGATGGTCAGGCTGGCTCATGATCTCGACGCGAGAAGGGGCGACGACATCCATGAATTGAAGGCGACGGGAATGCCGAGCGAGTTGCATCCGTTTCTCGTGTCGATTAACGGGTTGCTGGATCGCATGCGCGGCATGATGGAGCAGCAGCGGCGGTTTATCGCAGACGCGGCCCACGAACTCCGGACGCCGATTACGGCGCTGAGCCTTCAGGCTGAAAATCTGGATCCGCGTGAAATGTCGCCGCAGGCGCGCGACCGTCTCGATGCGTTGAAGAGCGGCATGCGGCGAACCAAGCATCTGCTCGAGCAACTCTTGGCACTTGCGCGCCAGGATGCCGTGCAAGTCGCGGTTTGGGAGACCGTCGCTCTCGACGAGGTCGCGAAGGAAGTCGTCGCCGATATTTTGCCGGAAGCCGCTGCGCGAGACATAGATCTGGGCTTTCGGATCGCCGAGGCTGTTGCGGTCAGCGGCGATGCGTTGTCGCTTGCCTCGGCTGTGCGCAATCTCGTCGAAAACGCGGTCAAGTTCACGCCTGATGGCGGAAGCATCGACCTTGGAGTCTATCGTGAGGGCGAGATGGCGGTCCTGCAGATCGAGGACACCGGGCCGGGAATTCCACCGGGCGATCTCGATCGAATCTTCGAGCCGTTCTTTCGAGGTGAGCGGCCGACAGGCGAGGGATCCGGGCTTGGACTCTCGATCGTGAAACGGATCATCGATCGTTACGGTGGCTCGATCGCGTTCGAGAACGTCAACGGAGCCGGTCGATCGGGCCTTCGCGCGACCATCAAGATGCCGTGCAGGAGCAACGTATAGGTTCGGGGGTCAACCCGCCCCCAGCGCGACCGCGATATTGTAGGTCGCCAGACTCGCCAGATACGCCAGCGCCAGCATGTAGAAGAACGTCACTGCCATCCATCGCCAGCCGCCGGTCTCGCGGCGGATCACCGCCAGCGTCGAGGCGCATTGGGGGGCGAAGATGTACCAGACCAGCAGCGACAAAGCGGTGGCGAGGCTCCATTTGGTGGCGAGCACATGGCCGATCTGGTCGGCGGCTTCCTTGCCGCCCTCGATGGCGTAGACGGTGCCAAGCGCTGCCACCGCGACCTCGCGGGCGGCCATTCCGGGGATCAGCGCCACCGCGATCTGCCAGTTGAATCCGAGCGGCGCCAGCAGTGGCTCGATCGCCTTGCCGATGATCGCGGCGAGGCTGTAGTCGATGGCGGGATCTTGGGCGCCGGCCGGCGCGGTCGGGAATGAGGCCAGGAACCAGATCAGCACCATCATCGAGAAGATCGTCGTGCCGGCCCGCTGCAGGAACATCTTCGCCCGCGTGTAGACGCCGATGGCGATGCTCTTCAGCCGCGGTAGTTTGTAGTCGGGCAATTCGAGCATGAAGGGCGCAGGGGCGTAATCGCGCAGCATGAAGAATTTGACCAGGAACGAGACGCCGAGCGCGCTGGTGATTCCAGCCGCATAGAGGCCGAACAGGACGAGGCCGCGCAGGTTGAACCAGCCCCAGACATCGCGGTCCGGAATGAACGCCGAGATGATCAGCGTGTACACGGGAATGCGTGCCGAGCAGGTCATCAGTGGCGCGATCAGGATGGTGGTCAGGCGGTCGCGCCGGTTGTCGATCACGCGCGTCGCCATGATGCCGGGGATCGCGCAGGCAAAGCTCGAGAGAAGCGGAATGAAGGCGCGGCCGTGCAGGCCGGCGCCGCCCATGATGCGGTCCATCAGGAACGCCGCGCGCGCCATGTAGCCGAAATCTTCCAGCAGCAGGATGAACAGGAAGATGATGATGATCTGCGGCAGGAACACGATGACGCTGCCGACGCCGGAAATGACGCCGTTCTGAAGGAAGCTCTGCAGCAGCCCTTCCGGCAGCGTGTCATGCACGAACTGGCCGAGCGCGTCGAAGGCCGAGGATAACAGCTCCATCAGCGGCTGTGCCCACGCGAACACCGCCTGGAACATCAGGAACAGGATCAGCGCGAGGATGAAAAGTCCCGCGACCGGATGCAGCACCACCGCGTCGATCCGGGCGGTCCAGGTGTCGGGCTTGGCAGGTAGCGTGACGGCGGAGTTGATGATGCGGTCGGCCTCGCGCTGGGTAGCGCGCAACTGGGAGGCGGTGAGGGGCTGCCATCGATTCGGCCCGGCGGGTGTCTGCTCCTGCGCCGCAATCTCGTCGGTTCGACGCAACAGTTCCGCGATCCCGCCCTTGCGAACCGCGATCGAGGTCACGACGGGCACGCCGAGCGCCTCGGACAATTTAGGCACGTCCACGCTCACACCGCGGCGGGCCGCAATGTCGAACATGTTGAGCACCAGCATCATCGGCCGGCCGGTGTTCTTCAGCTCCAGCAGCAGGCGGATCGTCAGCCGCAAATTGGTCGCGTCCGCGACACAGAGGATGAGGTCGGGGACGGCCTCGCCAGGGGTGCGGCCCAGCACCATGTCGCGGGTGATTTCCTCATCCGGGCTGCGCCCGCGCAGCGAATAGGTGCCGGGCAGGTCCACCAGCGAAACCTGCCGTCCGGCGGGGGTGACGAAAAACCCTTCCTTGCGCTCGACGGTCACGCCCGGATAGTTCGCGACCTTCTGCCGGCTGCCCGTCAGCGCGTTGAAAAGCGAGGTCTTGCCGCTGTTGGGCGTACCAACCAGCGCAAGATGCAGGAGTGGGGCTTCCATCGCGTTTCCGCTCGCTCCATCAGGCGACGATGATCGCCATGGCCTCGCGCCGGCGCAGGGCGATCGTGACGTTTTCGACCCTGACCGCGATCGGGTCGCGTCCAACGATTCCCTCGTGCAGCACCTCGACCCGGGCGCCCTCGACGAATCCGAGCTCGATCAACCGGCTCTCAAGCTCGTGGCCGGCGAGCGCGGAGGCCGCGTCAGCTACGGCCAGATGCTGGATCACGCCCGAATATCCCCGCTTGGCCAAACCCAAGGGCTGAGATGTTCGGATATTGGTTTGTTCGCTCATCGCACGTGTTTTCCAGTCAGGCGCGAATGGGTCAAGCGCTGCGATCAACACGAAGCTGGGATTTAGAACGATTACAAGTTGGTGGCGCTAGCGTTATCCCAATCGCTGATCCCGCGCGTCCTGCGTTCCTTCGGTTGCGGCCTTCACGGCGGCGGTGGCCGCGCCCTTGCGGCTGGAGATCTCGACCGCTTTGCGGCCCGAGATCTCGTGGCCGGCATCGTCTGGCATCTGCCAGAAGAACCAGGCTGACGCCGCGGAGATGACCGCGACAACCAGGAAAGCTGGTGCGAACATGGTCGCGTTCAAGTCGCTCGCACCATCCAGCCACATCGTCGTCTCGACGGAGAACGCGCCGACCGCGACGCCGGCGGAGATCGCGAGTTGCTGGTTGACGCTGACCAGCGTGGTCGCCCGGCTCATCTGCGCCGGCTCGACCTCGGCATAGGCGACCGTGTTGATGGCGGTGAACTGCAGCGAGCGGAAGAAGCCGCCGACCACCAGGATGATCATGATCAGGAGCAGCGGGGTCGCCGCCGTGAACAGCGCGCAGGCGGCAAGGAAGAGCGAACTTATTACCGCATTGACCGTCATCAGGTTGCGGAAGCCGAAGCTGCGGATGATGCGTGCGGCAAGCGTCTTCATGCCCATGGCGCCGACGGCGGACGCGAAGGTGACGAGGCCCGACTGGAATGGCGACAGCCCGAAGCCGACCTGCATCAGCAAAGGCAGCAGGAACGGCAGGGCGCCGACGCCGAGGCGGAACATGAAGCCGCCGATGATGCTGGCGCGCAGTGTCGACAGGTTCAGCAGCGAAAAATCCAGCACGGGCGATCCGGTCCGTCGCGCGTGGATAACGTAAAGCGTCATCGAGATCGAACCCACCGCGATCAGCGAGGCGACGACCGTCCATGGCAAAAGGTTGAGGCCGGCGACCGAAAGCCCGAAGGCGATGCCGGCAAGGCCGATGCCGGCGAGCACGAGGCCATAGAGATCGAACGGCTCCGGATTCTCGCTCTTGATCGGATCGATGTATTTCAGCGCCATGAAGATGCCGAGGAAGCCGATCGGAATGTTGATCAGGAAGATCCAGTGCCAGGAGAAATAGGTGGTGATGAAGCCGCCGAGCGGTGGCCCGATCACGGGACCGATCAATGCCGGCACCGTCACCCACGCCATGGCGTTGACCAGCGCGCTCTTGTCGACCGAGCGCAATAGCACCAGCCGCCCGACCGGCGTCATCATCGCCCCGCCGAGGCCCTGCAGGATGCGCGCGAACACGAAATCGGTGACCGAGGACGATAGCGCGCAGCCGATCGATCCCAGCATGAACACGCCGACCGCTCCTGCAAAAACCATCCGCGCGCCGAACCTGTCGGCGGTCCACCCGCTCGCCGGAATGAAGACCGCAAGCGAGAGCAGATAGGAGGTGATCGCGAGCTTCAGCGTCAGCGGACTGGTGCCGATATCGGCCGCAATCGCCGGCAGTGACGTCGCGATGACCGTCGAATCCATGTTTTCCATGAATAGGGCCGTGGCGACGATCAGCGGGATCAGGCGTTGCTTGTCCATGGAGCCGGAGGCTTGAGAAGCGGGCGGGCGGGAACGGGCTGTATCACCCCGCTACCGGACTGGCTATTGCGGAACCCGCATGACCACTTAGATCGTATGCGACGCTCGATTTTGGCGTTTGCCGACGCGATTCCGCCCGAAAGGGGCGATGTCAGATCGGGACAGGCGCCGAAAAAGCCTGTGCATGGCTGGCAAACGCTTTGATTCGTCATGTCGCCATGCTATCGACCAGCGTCAACCCCACCGATGGGCTCCGATTCGACGGCGATGCAGCAGGCAGCGCCGGGAGGCGGCGCTCATCCTTTTACGTTATCGCGGCGGATCGCCGCCGAAAGGAGTTGGCAATGGCGACGGTACAGGCATTCCCCGCGATCCGCGAGGCCTTCACGTTTGACGACGTGCTGCTGAAGCCCGGCCTATCGGACGTGCTTCCCTCCGAAGTCGACATCCGCTCCTACGTCACCCGCGCGATTCCGCTCAACATCCCCATCATCGCCTCCGCGATGGACACCGTCACCGAGGCGCGCATGGCGATCGCGATGGCGCAGTCCGGCGGCATCGGCGTGATCCACCGCAATTTCGATCCCGAGGGCCAGGCCGCGCAGGTGCGGCAGGTGAAGAAGTTCGAATCCGGCATGGTGGTCAACCCGCTGACCATCGGCCCCGACGCGACGCTCGCGGATGCGCTGACGCTGATGAAGGACCACGGGATCTCCGGCATTCCAGTAGTCACCGGCGCGGCCAAGAATGTCCCGGGCAAGCTGGTCGGCATTCTCACCAACCGCGACGTGCGCTTTGCGACCGATCCCAGGCAGAAGGTCTCGGAATTGATGACGCGCGAAAACCTCGTGACCGTGCGCGAGGGCGTCAGCCAGGACGAGGCCAAGCGGATGCTGCACAAGCATCGCATCGAGAAGCTCTTGGTCGTCGACGATCAATATCGCTGCGTCGGCCTGATCACCGTGAAGGACATCGAAAAGGCGGTCGCGCATCCGCTGGCCGCAAAGGACGCACAGGGCCGCCTGCGCGTTGCCGCGGCGACCACGGTCGGCGAGGGCGGTTTCGAGCGCACCGAGCGCCTGATCGACGCCGGCGTCGACCTCATTGTCGTCGACACCGCGCACGGCCATTCCTCACGCGTGCTGGATGCCGTCAACCGGATCAAGCGGCTCTCCAACGCGGTGCAGGTGATCGCCGGCAATATCGCAACCAAAGACGGCGCGCAGGCGCTGATCGATGCCGGCGCTGACTCGATCAAGGTCGGCATCGGCCCGGGCTCGATCTGCACCACCCGCATCGTCGCCGGCGTCGGCGTGCCGCAGCTCACCGCGATCATGGATGCGGTCGAAGCGGCGAAGAAGGCCAATGTGCCCGTGATCGCCGACGGCGGCATCAAATATTCCGGCGATCTCGCCAAGGCGCTTGCTGCCGGCGCCGATATCGCGATGGTCGGCTCGCTGCTAGCCGGCACTGACGAGACTCCAGGCGAAGTCTTCCTGTGGCAGGGCCGCTCCTACAAGGCCTATCGCGGCATGGGCTCGGTCGGCGCGATGGCGCGCGGCTCGGCCGACCGCTACTTCCAGCAGGACATCAAGGATACGCTCAAGCTCGTGCCTGAAGGCATCGAAGGGCAGGTGCCCTACAAGGGCCCGGTCGCCAATGTGATGCACCAGCTCGCGGGCGGCCTGCGCGCCGCGATGGGCTATGTCGGCGCGAAGAACATCGCCGAATTCCACGACAAGGCGGAGTTCGTCCGGATCACCGGCGCGGGACTTCGCGAGAGCCACGTGCACGACGTCACCATCACCCGCGAATCCCCGAACTATCCGGGCGGGGCGTAAGCTCTCTCCTCCTGCAGCGCCGTCATTGCGAGGAGCGATAGCGACGAAGCAATCCATTCCTGCGCTTGCGGACCTGTGGATTGCTTCGCTACGCTCGCAATGACAAACACAGGAGGAAACACCATGTCCCAGGGTCAGCGCATCGTTCTCGCCTCGCGGCCCGTTGGCGAGCCCAAACCATCCGACTTCCGCCTTGAGGAATATGCCGTGCCGGAGCCGGGCGCGGGCCAGGTCCTGCTCCGCACGATCTGGCTGTCGCTCGATCCCTATATGCGCGGGCGCATGAGCGATGGCCCGTCCTATGCGCAGCCGGTGCCGGTCGGCGGCGTGATGGAAGCCGGCACCGTGAGCGAGGTGGTCGCGTCCAACAATCCAGCCTTTGCCAAGGGCGACATCGTGCTGTCTCGCGCCGGCTGGCAGACGCATGCGCTCTCCGATGGCAAGGGCCTGTCCAAGATCGATCCGAAGCTTGCGCCGATCTCGACAGCGGTCGGCGTGCTCGGCATGCCCGGGATGACGGCCTACACAGGTCTCCTCGATATCGGCAAGCCGCAAGCCGGCGAGACCGTGGTCGTGGCTGCAGCATCCGGCGCGGTCGGTTCGGCGGTGGGCCAGATCGCAAGGATCAAGGGCGCCCGCGCGATCGGCATCGCTGGCGGCAAGGACAAATGCGACTTCGTGAAGAACGAGCTCGGCTTCGACGATTGCCTCGACCATCGCGATCCCGACCTCGCTGCCAAGTTGAAGGAAGCCTGCCCGAAGGGCATCGACGTCTATTTCGAGAATGTCGGCGGCGCCGTATTCGACGCGGTGTTCCCGCTGCTCAACCCGTTCGCACGCGTGCCGGTCTGCGGCCTGATCGCGCACTACAACGATACCGAAAGCAAGCCGCCGAAATGGGCGGGTGCGATGATGCGTGCGATCCTGACCAAGCGCCTGACGTTCCGCGGTTTCATCGTCAGCGATTTCGCCGCGCGTCAGGGCGATTTCCTGCGCGATATGTCGGGGTGGGTGCGCGAAGGCAAGGTCAAGTACAAGGAGTTCGTCACCGAGGGTCTCGAGAGCGCACCCGAGGCGTTCATGGGCCTCTTGAAGGGCGCCAATTTCGGCAAGCAGCTGGTGCGCGTCGGGCCCGACAAGGCGTGAGCCATCACAGCTCAGCGAGCCCTGCGATCCATGGGTCGCAGTCCGCCGACCTCGCGCATCGGTGAATGGAAATCAGGAACGCACTGCTGCTTGCGGCTGTTGGTGGCCGAGCATGATCCGAAAAAGCCGGGAACATTCGCGCGCGATGACGCGAAGCGTTCCCGCGCGGGGATCATGCGCAACCAGCAAGCCAAGATGCCGGGAAGCCGAACACCATAGGTTCCTCGCATCGGAATGGAGCAGCTAATGAGAAGACTGGCAGTCCTATCAGCAGTACTGATTGCGACGGCGACGTTGGCAAACCCCGTGGCCGCCCGCGAGCACTACGTGCAGCGACCCGCCGTGATCGATCCCGACTTGGCCGCCCCGGCCGCCCCGTATTACCGCAGCGGGCCGGCCTACTATCCGGGGCCGCGCGTCGGTGCATTCGCCACCGCACCCTGGGATAATTCCCCGCCGCCGGCGTACTACGGCTCGCCTTACGCGGCGCCGGGTTACGGCTACTGACCTCTGAGAAATCTGGAAGCAACTCCAGTCCGCCGCGCCAACGCGGCGGACTTTTTCATGCCGGCGCAGAAGTGTCGCAAGCCTCGGCAGGGGGCCCGGCGTACCCCAAAGGTCACAGCGTTAACCAAATGATTCCGGCTAGCGGTACCTTTGCTTGACTGTGCATGCAACACATTGAATCATCACATTATTTTCAGGTGTAGTCATGTTTGAAATCGGCATTTTCTGTGTCATTTTGCTGGCGGCCGGCTATGCGATGGCCATGTGGGTCATCGGCCGCCGCGCTGATGTTTTGCACGGCAAATTCGTCGAGGCTGAGCCCGAGTCCGAACCGTTCGGAATAGGTCCGCTGCTGCCGCCGCCCGCGCCGCGCTCCAGCGCGGACTCGCTGCAGGCCCTGCTGACAGTGATCCAGCAGGATCTGAACGACAGTCATCCAGCAGGATCAGAGGGATACGGCGCAGACTTAACGCGTCGGCCTAATCCGCCGCCATCTCTGCGAGCAGCGCGTCGAGGCTGATATCGACCTGGCCTTCCGCCCTGACGTGGCGAACCTCGAAACTGTCAGGCCGGAAGCGGTATTCGACGATCCCGGTTTCCTTGATTCCGATCACGTCCTGCATGTGGTCCGGAATCATGAAGCCGACCGACGGCGCCCAGATGTGGCGGACACGTCCAAAGGTGAAATCGCGCCGCTGATGCACATGGCCGCTGCCGACCAGGCGCCAGTCGACCGCACTGAGCATCTCGAACAGGCGGGCGCGTGCCGGCTGCGGGATGTAGCGGATCGCGGTTTCCGCCAGCTCGGCGTCATCAGGCAGATTCAGGAACAGCGGCTTGTGCAGGAACAGCGCTACCGGCTTGCCGTTCACGTTGCCAAGCTCTGAAGCGAGCCAGTCGAATTGTTCGGCTTCGCTATCGAGCCCCGTATTCATGATCAGCGAATTCAGCCCGATGAAGCGCCAGCCTGCGGCCTCGAAGCACCAGCGATCTTCGCCGACGGTGGCGCGGAACGCATCGCAATTCTCCTCCGTCGCCGGCTCTGTCGGCGGCGTGCCGACCGCGGTCGGGTTGTCGCCGATGTCGTGATTGCCGGGCAGATAGCGGCAATCGACCGGCAGCGCCGCATGCAGTGACTTCGCGAATTCGAGATCGCTGCGGCTGTTCGGCCCATCGAAGGCGACATCGCCGCTGTTGAGCACGAGGTCTGGCCGCGTCGCGTCGATATGCTCGGCGACCGCCTCGAAGTTGGCGATCAGCGTCGGCCGGCTGCGGGCGAGGTGGGTGTCGGAAATCTGGGTCAGACGAAATTCGGACATGCAACCTTCCTTTTGCAACGATGTTAGATCGGGCCGAAGTCGGAATGATGACGGTGTCACGTTGTCAGTAGCGCAAGCGTTCGCCATCAGCTATCGCTTGCGTTTTAAACGGGGTATGAATCCCATGTCGGTTCAAATGGTTCTGCTGCCGGTCTTCGTGCTGGTCGGCCTTACCTTCGCGCTTCTGTTCGGCATGATGCGAACGCGGCGCGGCGCGCCGGCCAGTAGCGAGCCAAACCGGGCAACGCAGCTTGCCGATTGCTACCGCGACCAGTTCGAATTGCCGGTCCTGTTCTATCTCCTGATCGCACTTGCGCTGCCGCTGCGCCGTGCCGATCTTGTCATCGTGCTGCTGGCCTGGGTGTTCGTGGTGACGCGCTTTGCCCATGCCGGCATCTTCGTCACATCAAGCGATTCCGCACCCCGCTCGACGGCCTGGCTCGCAAGCGCGCTGGTGCTGTTTGCGATGTGGCTCTATTTCGCCCTGAAACTCCTGCTCCTGATCTGAAAGTTCTCGATGACCCCCGCCGCGCGTCTCTCCGCCGCCATCGAATTGATCGACACCATCGACACGCAGCGCGTGCCGGCGGCGAAAGCCTTGAAGGAGTGGGGCACTGCGCACCGCTACGCCGGCTCCGGCGACCGCGCCGCGATCTCTGGCCTGATCTGGGACGTGCTGCGCCGGCAGTCCTCCAGCGCTTATCTCATGGATGACGACGGCGCCCGCGCGCGCGTGCTCGGCATGCTCAAGCTCGAGCGCGGCATGGACGTCGATGCGATTGCCGCACTCTGCGACGGTGGCCGCTTCGCGCCAGCGCCGCTCACGGATAGCGAGCGCTCATCGCTCGCCTCGCGTTCGCTTGCCGGCGCGCCGGCGCACATCGCCGGCGATTATCCGGAATGGCTCGATCCATACCTGGCAAAAGTGTTCGGCGATGACCGCGTGGCGGAAGCCACCGCGATGGCGAGCCGCGCCCCGCTTGATCTGCGCGTCAACACGCTCAAGACCAGCCGCGACAAGATGCTGCCGCGGCTGAAGCATCTCGGCGCCAAGGCAACGCCATGGTCGCCGCTTGGCCTGCGCATCGAGCTCGGCGCCGATGCCCGCAATGTCGGCATCCATGCCGAGGAGGATTTCGTCAAGGGCGGCATCGAGGTGCAGGACGAAGGCTCGCAGTTAGCGGCGCTGTTCTCTGCAGCAAAGCCCGGCGAGCAGGTGATCGATCTCTGCGCCGGCGCCGGCGGCAAGACCTTGGCGCTGGCGGCGATAATGCAGGGCAAGGGCCGGCTGATCGCGACCGACCGCGACAAGCGCCAGCTCGCGCCGATCCACGAGCGCCTGTCGCGCGCCGGCGTCCACAATTGCGAGGTCCGCACGCCCCGCGGCGACAGCGATCCGCTGTCAGACATCAAGGCCTCCGCCGATCTCGTCGTGATCGACGCGCCCTGCACGGGCACCGGCACCTGGCGCCGCAATCCGGACGCCAAATGGCGGATGCGCCCGGGCGCGCTGGAGGTGCGGCTGAAGGACCAGGCCGAGGTGCTCGCGCGCGCGGCGCCACTGGTGAAGGCGGGCGGGCGGATCGCCTACATCACCTGCTCGGTGCTGCCGGCCGAGAACGGCGAGCAGGTCCAAGCCTTCCTCGCCCGCCATGGCGAGTTCTCGATCGTCCCGCCCGAACAGACCGCCTCCGTCCTCTGGGACAAGGCCGAAGCCTTCGCCGCCGCGGCCCTGCCGTCCCCCGAGGGCTGGCTGATGACCCCCCGCCGCACCGGAACCGACGGCTTCTTCGTCTCGGTTTTGGTCCGGAAGGGCTGACCGCGGACGCTCGTCATGCCCGGGCTTGTCCCGGGCATCCACGTCTTCCCGTCCACGCGTGCAAAAGGGCGTGGATGGCCGGGACAGGCCCGGCCATGACGGCACGCGGAGGGTTGCGGCGCCGCCCCCCGTCGCGTATCTGCTGTCCATGACAGCCGCCAAGCCCGACCGCTCGCCGTCGACGCCATCAGTGGCCTCGGCGCATGACAAGATTCTGATTGTCGATTTCGGCAGTCAGGTGACGCAATTGATCGCCCGCCGCGTCCGCGAGGAGGGCGTCTATTCCGAGATCGTGCCGTTCCAGAAGGCCGAGGCCGCCTTCAACGAGATGAAGCCCAAGGCGGTGATCCTCTCCGGCGGCCCGGAATCGGTGCATGAGGAGGGCTCGCCGCGCGCGCCGCAGGCGATCTTCGATTCCGGTGTCCCCGTGCTCGGCATCTGCTACGGCCAGATGACCATGGCCGCTCAGCTCGGCGGCGAGGTCGAGGGCGGGCATCATCGCGAATTCGGCCGCGCCGATCTGGAAGTGAAGACCGCGAGCAAATTGTTCGACGACACCTGGTCGATGGGCGAGCGCCACCAGGTCTGGATGAGCCATGGCGACCGCATCACCAAAATGCCGCCGGGCTTCACCGTCGCCGGCATCTCGGCCAACGCGCCGTTCGCGGTGATCCAGGACGAGAAGCGGAAGTATTACGGCCTGATGTTCCACCCCGAGGTGGTGCACACGCCCGACGGCGCAAGGCTCTTGCGCAATTTCGTCCGCAAGGTCGCAGGCCTCACCGGCGACTGGACCATGCGCGCCTTCCGCGACGAGGCGATCGAGAAGATCCGCGCCCAGGTTGGCAAGGGCAGGGTGATCTGCGGCCTCTCCGGCGGCGTCGATTCCGCGGTCGCGGCTGTGTTGATCCATGAAGCGATCGGCGACCAGCTCACCTGCGTCTTCGTCGACCATGGCTTGCTCCGGCTGAACGAGGCCGAGACCGTCGTCGACCTGTTCCGTCATCACTACAACATCCCGCTGGTTCACGTTGATGCGTCAAAGCAATTCCTCGGCGAGCTCCAAGGGGTCACGGACCCCGAACAGAAGCGCAAGACCATCGGCCGCCTCTTCATCGACGTGTTCGAGGCGGAGGCGAAGAAGATCGGCGGCGCCGAATTCCTCGCGCAGGGCACGCTCTATCCTGATGTGATCGAAAGCGTCTCCTTCACCGGCGGCCCGTCGGTGACGATCAAGTCGCACCACAATGTCGGCGGCCTGCCCGAACGCATGAACATGAAGCTGGTCGAGCCGCTGCGCGAACTGTTCAAGGACGAAGTCCGCGTGCTCGGCCGCGAGCTTGGCCTGCCCGAAGCCTTCGTCGGCCGCCACCCATTCCCGGGCCCCGGCCTCGCCATCCGCTGCCCCGGCGATATCACGAAGGAAAAGCTCGACATCCTCCGCCAGGCGGACGCCGTCTACATCGACCAGATCCGCAAAGCCGGCCTCTACGATGCGATCTGGCAGGCCTTCGCGGTGCTGCTGCCGGTGAAGACGGTCGGCGTGATGGGCGACGGCCGCACCTACGAATACGTCGTGGGCCTGCGCGCGGTAACGTCGACCGATGGCATGACGGCGGACTTCTACCAGTTCGACATGAGCTTCCTCGGGGCGACGGCGACGCGCATCATCAACGAGGTGAAGGGCGTCAACCGCGTGGTGTATGACGTGACCAGCAAGCCCCCGGGAACGATTGAGTGGGAATAATTCACTCCCGCCCCGGAGCGGTTTGCGGTCTGGACTTTGGGACGTCGAACACTACGCTTGGCACAATCATCGGCGATGACCCGGTGTTGGCCACGCTTGAGGGCGATCACGTCACGATTCCAAGCGCAATCTTCTACAAAGCCGGCGGCGGCACCCATATCGGCCGTCGTGCCATCGAAGCTTATGTGGAGGGTGACGCCGGGCGACTGATGCGCAGCCTCAAATCGGTGCTCGGCACGACGCTGATCGACGAGACCACCCGCGTCGGCCGCGAGCGCGTCAGCTTCCGCGATGTCATCGCTTACTATATCGGTGCGGTGAAGCGGCGCGCGGAAGAGGTCGTCGGACATCCGTTGCGTAACGTCGTACATGGCCGCCCGGTCCACTTCGTCGATGACAATCCGGCTGGCGATGCCAAGGCGGAAGCGACTTTGCGCGATATCGCCAAGCAAGTCGGATTTGATGACATCTCATTTCAGTTCGAGCCGATCGCAGCGGCGCTTGACTACGAACGTCAAATCGGGACCGAGGAAATCGCGCTGATCGCCGATATCGGCGGCGGAACGTCGGACTTTTCAATTGTTCGATTGTCGCCGGAGCGGCATCGCCATGCTGAGCGCAAGGACGATATCCTGGCCAACGATGGCGTCCGCATCGGCGGCACCGATTTCGATCGGTATCTCAGCCTCGGTGTCGTGATGCCGTTGCTCGGCTATCGCTCGGCCATGAAGCGGGAGGATCTGGAAGTCCCGTCGAGCTATTTCCACGACCTCGCGACGTGGTCGAGCATCAACCGCATGTATGACTCGAAAGTCATCAGCGAAATACGTCAGGTGCGTTATGAGGCGAAGCAGCCGGAATTGCTCGATCGTCTGGTGCGGGTGCTCGACGAGCAGCGCGGACACACGCTTGCGATGGATGTCGAAGGCGTCAAGATAGGGCTCTCGGAGACGCCGAAATCCAACATCGCGCTGGAGTGGATTGAGAAGGGCCTGGAAGCCGAGGTGCGACGCAAGGATCTGGTCGGTTACACCCAGCGTCTCGCCGACCGCATCGAGGCGCGGATAGACATTTGCCTGAAGCAGGCCGGCCTTGCTGGAGCCGACATCGACGCGGTGTTTCTGACCGGAGGGTCGGTTCAACTGGCCCATGTCCGCAAGGCAATCACCGCCGCAGGCGAAGCCGCTGCGGCGGCATGCTCGCGGTGCGGGGCGACAGGGGAAAAGCGCCTCGGGAATTCGCCCCGCTGCTCCATCTCGTAGATCGTGCTGTCGGCGAGCGGAACCATCTCACGTAGCTGTTGACGACGGATAGTCCGCCGCAGTGGAACGTCAGATGATGTTGTTGCCATTCCATGCCTCCTATCGGTTTGCGGTCTTGAGATACAAAGCGATAGGTGACGCCACCGAGGATGCGCAGGGCGCCGAGTCGAAGAGCATCCCGATCACCGACGGCAGGTCGCGTCGGCTCGCGTCATTCATCAGAAGCGGGGCATGACTTGGAATCGTGAGGATCGTGCCCTTGTAGGCTGCGGACGAGGAAATCGAACACTCGTTGCGATTGGTCTGGCAAGAAGTGATAACCCTCTTCAATGAAATAGACTTCGGCGTTGGGAACATGCCGCTCGAGCCGAAGGCGTGTGTCATAAGAATCGATAAGCGCGTCACGCCCGCCCACGATGGCGAGGAGCGGCATTGCGAGCGCCTCCAGTGCTGCATTGCTAAGCTGCGGAATCTTGACAGCGCGTGGTTTGATAGCCCGGCTGATACTCTCCATGAGAGGGGAGATCGCCTCAAGATCGATCGGTAGATGCTTCGGTGCTGGTCCGAACACCTTTTCAACAATCTTCTGCTTTCCCCAGGCTCCGAGCAGCAAATAGGGTGCGACAGCGAGGAGAAAGTTCTTCTGCCGTCCGATGCCTGCGGGGCAGATCAACGCCAGCGCGGAAGCTCGTGACGGCCGCCGCATGGCATAGTCGAGCGCCAGCCAGCCGCCGAGTGATGTGCCCACCAGCGCTGCACGGGCAAGTCCAAGCCCGGTGAAGACATCGTCGAGCCAGATCGCGTAGGTGTCGCCGATGAGCGGCGGCCTCACCCGAGCGCTCAGTCCCGCCTCGCCGATCATATCGACCGCATAAAGCCGGAAGCGACCTGACCAGAGTGCGATGTCGGGCCGCCATGCGGCGCTGTTCGCCTGGGCGCCGTGGAGTAGGACCACGGGAGGCGCCGTCTCGGGACCGCAGGCGAGCACGAACGTCGCGCCTTGCGATGTCGACAGTTCAATCTCCTGTTTTGGCACAGGCCAGTGGTCGAGCACGGCGCGGTATTCCCGCATGACCTCCACCGCACCGGCTTCGCTGCGAAAGACAGGATCTCTCATCGCGAAAGTCCCAGTTGCAGCTCGATAAGCTCGAGCAGCCTTGCTGCATCGGACGGAGCAGCGATGAGCACGATCTTCAGATCGCCGCTGGTCGGATCAAAGGCCGTGTTGAAATGTAGCGGTCTGGTTTCGGCGTCGCCTCCCAGCGCCGCGGCGCCGAGAAAGGTCGCCATGCGCTCGGCCGCTTCGGTAGTTAGGGCCGGAATCTCAACAATGACCGTCGCGCGGACATCGCGAGGAGGCCGGGCCCGCCCACTCGCCATACCGGCGAAAGCGTCAAGCTTGGCGCGGTCGATACGATAGGCCTTGCCAATCCGCGTGGCTTGGAGGCGACCTTCGCGGATGTACCGGAGGACGGTTTTGGGATGGACTTTCAGCTCTTCGGCGGCCTGTTCGACCGTCAAAAGCATGTTTGACATGAAAATAGACTCCACAATGTTCCCAAAAATTCTTATAGAAGGGAGCAATCGGGAGCAATAGGTTATATGAACGACGTTGTGACTGAGAACGCGGGCGAGGCGATGAAAGCCCAGCTTCGCCGCGACCTACGCGCCGCTATGAAGCGGGGCGACAAAGACGAGACTGCTGTGCTTCGGGAGCTAGTTGCGGCGCTCGACAACGCCGAAGCTGCGCCGCTTCGTCAGGAGCGTCCATCCGTCGATCGTCATTCCTTCAGCGACGGATCGGCTGAAGGTGTGCGTCGGGCGCTCACGCAGGAAGACGTGCACGCCGTGTTGCTGGGCGAGATGAAAGCGCGGGTGGAGTCCGCTGCCGAGTTCGCGCGATTGGGCGCAGAAGCGCGTTCCATCGCGCTCAACGCCGAGATCAGAATTCTGCGCCGCTATGTCCAACAATAGCGTCGCTACTTCTGGGGAGGACGATTGGCGCAGTGCTGACCATCGAGGCCGCACGGCGTTATGGGACGTCTTAACCTCAAGGGCTTTCACGCCGGCCGCTAGCTAGCCCTGCCCAAAGCCTTCGTCGGCCGCACCCATTCGCAGGTCCGGGCCTCGCCATCCGCTGTCCCGGCGATGTCACACGCGAAAGCACATCAGGCCTCGATGAACATTGTCTTCCGCCCTCATGGCTTTGTTGAGTGTAGGGCGGATCAGTTTTCCGTCGCAGCTCGTAGGGTCGATTAGCCGAGGGTGTAATTCATCGCCCTTGGTCAAGCGGCGCTGCCGGAGTGGCGGGTTACGCTTTCGTTAACCCGCCCCAGGGCTGCTCAATGTCCAAGCGGGATGTCCCGGCGAGCTTCTAGATGTTATTCACTAGTCGCCAAAGCCCGGCAGGCCGGCAGGGTAGGATTCGAACAGCTTCCATACGCCTTCGATTACTGCTCCTTCTTGAACAAATCCTGGAAGATGAGCTGGCCCCAAACGCGGCCGCGTGCGTGCACCAGCGCGCCACCCTCGTTGAGCTTTCCCAGCTTGACGGGTGCAAAGCCGAGTTGTTTGGCCAAAGCCATCACGGGAGCGATCGCGTCCTCGTCGTCACCAGACAGAAAGACGACCCTGTGGCCGCCTTCGACGATCGGATCGGCAGCCAGCGTGGCCGCAATCAGGTGATTGAAGCCTTTCACGAGGTTGGCGCCGGTGAACGCCTTCGCGACGAAGGCGGAGGACGGGAGACCGTCCAGCTCCTCGGGAGGAAGCAACGCGTTCATCGCGTCGATGATCGTCTTGCCTTTCCAGCTCGGCAGCGCCTTCGCAACCTCGCGATGCTCCCCGAACGGGACCGCCAAGATGATTGTGTCGGCCTCGAGTGCTTCCCGCAGCGACTTGGCGACGACCGTGGGGCCAATCGCGCGAGCCTGCGGCGCCAACGCCTCGGGCGGCCGGCGGCTCGCGACGGTCACGTCGAGGTTCTTGCGGGCGAATGCATGGGCGAGGGCCTGGCCTATCTTGCCGAACCCTATAATTGCGTAGCTCATAACGCTTCTCCAGTTTTCAGATGGCCGAGAAGCCGCCGTCGACAGACAACTCCAGCCCATTCACGAAGCTGGAATCGTCAGACGCAAGAAACAGCGCGGCCGCCGCAATTTCCTCAGGACGACCCATCTTTCCTCGCGGGATCAGGGATTCGAACATGCGTTTCGCCTCCTCGGTGAGAACTTGGTCCTGCATCGGTGTGGCGATCGGCCCAGGGTGCAGAACGTTCACCCGGATATTCCTGCCCTTCAGTTCGTTGAGCCATCCGCGTGCGAATGCGTGCAGCGCCGCCTTGCTCGCCGCATACACGCTGTAACCAGGAAAACCTTTGACCGAAGCAACGGACCCGGTCATGAAGATCGATCCGCCATCGTTGAACAGCGGCAACGCCTTTTGCACCGTAAACAGCGTGCCGCGCACATTCAGGCCGAAGGTCGAGTCGAAATGCTCCTCGGTAATCTCGCCCAGTGGGACGGCTTCGCCCGTGCCGGCGCTCGCGTACAGGACGTCAATCTTGCCCTTTTCCCGTTTGACTGTGTCGAACAGGCGGTCGAGGTCGTCGAGATTGGCCGCGTCGCCGCGCACGCTGGTCACGTTCCGGCCAATCAGCCCGACGGCCTCGTTGAGCGCCTCCTGCCTCCGGCCCGTGATGAAAACATAGGCGCCTTCTTCAACGAACCGCTTGGCGCTCGCCAGCGCCATGCCGCTCGATCCACCCGTGATGACTGCAACCTTACCCTCAAGCTTTCCCATGACTTTCCTTCAGACTCCGTCTTTGGCTGATCGGGGAGGTTCCCCGAGAACTCCGAAATGGGTCTGCCGGTGTCAGGTGTTGAGTGCGGAAGCGCGCACATCGGTGGTGCGAAATCGCTCCGACTGGACGACTGACGCCAGCCGCGATCGGTGCGCGCCGTTCGGAATTGGCCGTGCTCGTCGGCATAGGCAGTGATCCCCCGACCGTGCTACCCCACGTTCGAGAGGATGTTCGATGGTGTTGGGCACGGACTTTCGAAGGCAAACCCCGCGGTGCAGGATTGCACCATGATCGACTGGGATGACGTTCGCTACTTTCTGGCCGTCGCGCGCGAAGGCTCGGTGCGGGCCGCCGCCGAGCGCCTCGGGGTGAACCACTCGACCGTGCTGCGACGCATCGCCCAGCTCGAGGAACACCTCGGGGCGCACATGTTCGAGAAGCTGCCTTCGGGCTATCGCCTGACGGCTGCTGGCGAGGAAGTCGTCGAGCTCGCGCACCAGATGGAAGCGTCGTCGCACTTGCTGGAGACGCGCGTCTTCGGACGCGACCAGAGCGCGAGGGGGCTTCTGCGGGTGACGCTGCCGCCGTTCCTCGCGGCACATCTGCTCATGCCGGACTTCGCCGATTTCGCGCGCATGCATCCGGACATCGAGATGGAAATCCTGTCGTCCGGCGAGCCGGCCAATCTGACCAACCGAGAGGCCGATGTCGCGATCCGCATCGTCTCCGACCGCAAGACCCTGCCGCTCAATCTTCACGGTCTGATGGGACCGGAGCTGTTCGGCGGCGTCTACTTGTCTCGCGATCGACTAGCCGCGTGGCGTGCGGGCGCGTCTGATCCCATCCGGTGGATCGTCATAAACAATCATGGACTCCCGGACTGGGCCCGCGAGGGAGAGGTTCGTACCACCGGGGTTCCGTTCAGGACCCCAGACGCCGAGGCGCAGATCGTTGCAGCACAGCAAGGGGTCGGGATGACGAAACTGCCGTGCTTCGTCGGAGATGCCGACCCCCTATTGGTGAGGGTGCCGGGCACTGACCTGCACATGTACGGAACGCTCTGGCTTCTCACCCAGGGGGAGACACGTAAGACGAAGCGCGTGCGGCTCTTCACTGAGTTCGTGTCCCGCAGGCTCGCCGCGTACGCCCCGCTTCTCGCGGGGCTGTCCGTATCGCGCGACTGACGCGCGACCACGGATATTCTGGAAATATTGATTTCGCGCCACACAAACGATCTCGACGGAGTGCGATCCATAATCAACAAGACCGGCCTTGCGCTTGCGCCGCGCCGGATATCGGATCGCCCACATCCGCATTTTCTGAAGTAGCACCGCGAGCATTGCTTTAAGCAATAGCAAGCGTAGAGCGGATTAGCTTTCCGTCGCGGCTCGAAGAGCTGCGGCGGAAAGCGTAATCCGCCGTTCCTCGCAGACGCGCGTCGTTCAGCAATAGAACTCGGATGGCGGTTTTCCAAAATGCCGCCGGAACATCGCGGTGAATGCGCTCTGGCTGGCATAGCCGCAATCGAATGCGACATCGATGACCCGCTCGCCATTTGCCAGCTTGCGGAGGGCAAAAAGAAGCCGCGCCTGTTCGCGCCATTGCGCAAATGTCATGCCGGTTTCTTTGACGAACAATCGATGTACGG
This sequence comes from Bradyrhizobium sp. Ses1, assembly GCF_059512365.1. Lineage (NCBI taxonomy): Bacteria > Pseudomonadati > Pseudomonadota > Alphaproteobacteria > Hyphomicrobiales > Nitrobacteraceae > Bradyrhizobium > Bradyrhizobium sp. Ses1. The sequence goes on along the minus strand of NZ_JCAMOQ010000006.1, from coordinate 83,443 downwards.
TCTTGGCCGTCACATTCAATCGCGCTGCCCACTGTTCCGCGGTCGAGATGTCGGATGGTTGATCAATCATTGCTTCGCAGATGAACTTGATGCGGGCATCGCCCGGCAGAGGCAGATGCAGTGGCAACACGTCCGACACCGTGACCTCGTCGGCGAGCAGGCGCATCAGGCGTTCGTCCCGGCCGCCGTCCTGGTAGTCTGGCGGAATGCAAATTGCCGCAACGATGAGTTCGCGCAACAACGGTGACACGTCGATCACGCAGCTCTTCGTCGGCATATGTCGGATTGCCGTCGCATCGATGAAGACAGTGCGGATTTTGACGGCGCCCGACATCTTCACGTCATGCTCCAGCCCTGCGGGTAGCCAAAGCGCCCGGTTCGGCGGAACGACCCACGTTCCTTCCGCCGAGCGCACGATCATCACACCTTCGATCGCATAAAGCAGTTGCCCCTTGGGATGCGAATGCCATCCCGTCGAGGCGCCATCCGGATAGTTGACGTCCATCGCAGCCATGGCGCGGCGGGTGTCGTGAAAATCCAGATGTTTGCGGGTTGGATCGCTCTGCATGTCCCATTCTCTACAGCCACGTTCACTCTAGAGCGATACGGACAGTGGTGAAAGGTCGTAAGCGCGAACTTCAACAATGAGCGCGTCATCGGCCATGAAGAACAAGTTCGCCTTTCTGTATCCCTTCTCCGCCATCGTCCTTTGGTCCGGAAACGTGATCGTTTCCAGGATGTCTGCCCACACGATCGGCCCGGAGGCGATCACATTCTATCGTCTGTTGCTTGCCGTGCTTTTGATGAGCACGTTCGTTGCAGGGGGAGCGTGGCGAGATCGCGCGGTGATCTGGCCTCATCTTGGTCAATTCGCCATTCTTGGCTTTCTGGCCATGTGCCTGTTCCAAAGCCTGTCCTACCTGGCGGCGGAAAGCACCACGGCAACCAACATGGCCGTGTTCACCGCGCTTACGCCGCTGCTCACCGTGGCATTGAGTGCGCTTCTGCTGAAGGACGCGCCGACCATCGGGATGGTCGGCGGCGGAATCCTGTCGCTTCTCGGGCTCGTCTATCTGGTCAGTGCGGGCGATCCGGCATCGCTCGCGCAGAGCGGCGTCCACCTCGGCGACCCCCTTATGTTTCTGGCGGCGCTGGTCTATGCGCTCTACGGCGTGCTGTTGAAGCGTTGGAGCCTTCCGGTCGCCGGGTGGCAATCGACGTACATGCAGGCGCTTTGCGCCTTGGCGATTATATTTCCAGCCTTCCTGGCGACGCCCGCGCCGATGCGATCGCTGAACGCCGACACGCTGCCGCTGATCGCGTATGCAGGTGGACTGGCTTCAGTCGTTCTTCCGTTCTTGTGGGTCCGCGGCGTTCACATCCTTGGGCCGAACCGCTGCGCGGTCTTCATGAATCTGCTGCCGGTCCTCACCGCGCTCGGAGCCATCGTTCTGCTTGGAGAGCCGGTGCACGTCTATCACGTGATCGGCGGCGGCGCTGCTCTCGCCGGTGTAGCCTGCGCTGAGATCTTCCGCCGTCCTTTACGTGGCGCGCCTGCTGCGATGCTGCGCGAGCAATGAGGAGGTGGGCGCAGCGGGTGCGACACAACAACCCGACGCCTAACAGGTGAAAAGTGGACACCGGTTTTCCCTCGCGACAAACGCGAAGCGTTTGCGCAGGACGATCATGCTCGAACAAAGAGCTAGAGCGTGATGACTTTTCTTCGAATCGTCATCCCGCTCTAGTCTGCGCCTTTGTTGCAATCAGTTTGCGGGCCTTCAGGCCAACATCCCACCATCGACGTTCACGATGGTCCCGGTGATCTGGCGGGCGGCGGGACTTGCGAGGAAGGCGACGGTGGCGGCGATATCCGCAGGCGCGCCATATCGGCCCAACGGGATGAGGTTGCGCTGGAAGTCCGAGAACTCACCGTCCGCGGGATTCATGTCGGTGTCGGTTGAGCCCGGCTGGACCAGATTAGCCGTGATGTCGCGTGGCCCAAGCTCGTGCGCCAGACCGCGGGTGAAGGACTGCAGCGCGGACTTGGTCATGAAATAGACCGTACCGGTCGCCCCGACGATGCGCTCCGCGCCGGCGGAACCGATGGTGATCACACGGCCGCCCGCGCCAAGGTGGGGGAGGGCCGCTTGCGTGACGAGTACGGGACCGCGGACGTTGACTGCGAGAAGCGCGTCGATGTCGTCCACCTTGAAGTCGGCGATCGTATCGTAGAGCGCGATGGCGGCGTTGTTGACGAGAATGTCCAGCCCCCCCAATGCTCCGACGGCCTCATCGACGGACCGTCTGATGGCGACCGGATCGGCGCTGTCGGCCTGGATGGCCACGGCACGGCGGCCATGCCGCTCGATCGACGTCACCACCGCTTGGGCACGCTCGGAAGCGTGCTGAAAGGTCAGGGCGACGTCCGCACCGTTCTCAGCGAGCGCGAGCGCGATGGCCGCCCCGATCCCCCGAGAGCCACCGGTCACAAGCGCCCGTTTTCCGGCCAAATTGATCATCGTTCGTCCTTTTATGTAGTGATCATTGCATAATTCGTATTTCCTAGAATCGTTGCGCAGGGGCGTCAACATGTTTATGTAGTGATCGATGCAAAAAAAGGATCAGAGCTCATCGGAATGCCCGCGCCGTGGACGTGGTCGGCCGCGCGCGTTTGATCGTGAAGCCGCGCTGGCGCAGGCAATGAAGCTGTTCTGGATCAAGGGCTACGAGGCGACCTCGGTTGCAGACCTGACGGAGGCGATGGGCGTCGGTTCGACCAGTCTCTATGCAGCCTTCGGCTCGAAGGATGAGCTGTATGCCGAAGCGCTCCGGTTCTACTCCGCGACCTATGAGCACTTGGTCCTAGGGCGGTTTCGCAAGGCCGCCACGGCGCGCGACGCGGCGCTGGCGTACCTGCGCGACTCCGCGGCTGCAATGACGGGATCGGATTGCGACCTGCCCCACGGATGCATGGTCACGCTGGCGACGGTTGGAAACGATGGCCACACCGAACTGGGCGACCTGATGCGCACGGCACGCGGCGGCGCGTTTGATGTACTCATGGCTCGTTTGGAAAAGGGCGTCGCAGAAGGTGAGCTGCCAAAATCTCTCGATGTCGCCAAGCTCGCGAGGTTTCTGCAAACTGTGCAGAGCGGGATGGCGATCCGAGCCCGTGACGGCGCCGACAGAGCCGAACTCCAGGCTGTAGCCGAGATTGCCATGGCTGGGTGGGACGGTATCGTCTCCAGCGAGCGTCGGGCGGATTAGTTTTCCGCCTCAGCTCGAAGAGCTGAGGCGGAAAGCGTAATCAGCCACTCCTCGCACCAACTATGGTGGGTAATCCGGTTGATGCTTATAATCGCGGTCTATCTTGACCGCCTGCGCATTGTTGCCCTCAAGTCAAGTAGTGTTTGCGCCGCGAATCTTGCGAACCTTCCTGGCAATTGTACCGACGCGCGACGCATCAGCGCTCTCGTTCTTCACGTGCTCGATGAAGGCACGCAGTTTGGGCAGGACCTGACGTTTCCCTGGATAGTACAGAAAGACCCCCGGTGCGGTGACGGAGAAGGGCGTCAGTAGTGCTTGCAATTGGCCTTCAGCTATCGGCGCTTTGGCAAGCGGACCGGGCAGTTGCGCGAGTCCCAAACCTTGTATCGCCGCTCCAAGGAGTGTGGGGTAGTCGTGCGCAATCAGCGGCCCCGAGACGATCGCCTCCACCGTCCTGTTGCCGTCAACAAAGGGCCAGGGCGCAATCGACCCGTTTGTACGGCGCATGCGCAGGCAGGCGTGGTCTCGCAGATCGTCGATGCGCTCCGGCCGTTTTCGTCGCTGCAGATATTCGGGGCTGCCAACGATCACGAGCGGGAACGGCGGCGTCAGCCGTACCGCGACCATGTCGGCGGCGATGAACTGGCCCAGCCGGATGCCTGCATCAAATCCTTCGGCCGCAAGGTCGACCAGCTCCCCGCTTGCGACGATTTCCACTTCGACTTCGGGATAGGTCCGGCAGAAGGCTGCGATCAGCCGCTCCAGCAAAATCGGCACCACCGCGCGCGGCACTGAGAGGCGCAATAGTCCGGCCGGGCGCTGCCCCAGCTCACGTGCGACCTCGCTTGCGGCAACGAGCTCCGCGAAGGCGGGCTTCGCGCGCGAAATGAATCGCTCGCCGGCTTCTGTCAGACCGACGCTGCGCGTGGTGCGGACGAAGAGCGCCGCACCGACTCGCGCCTCCAACGCTTGTACGGCTTGGCTGATCGCCGATGGAGTTACCCCGAGTTCCGCGGCCGCTTTACGGAAGTTGCGGTGCTGCGCAACGCTCAGGAACGCCTCCACGCCGTCGAGCGCGCCGTGCCTGACTGTGAAGTTCTGCTTCATGGCTCATCGACATTATCGCGGATAGTCGCGCGCCGGAAGCGGTCTTACTTATCCGGTGCGAACCTGATGCTTTAGGGGAGCCTTGCGATGACCGATATCCTGGACGGCGTGCGCGATCACTATCGCGCGACCGGCTTGACCGAGCGGCTGAAGACGGCGCTCACGGCCTTCGGGCCGGAGAAACAGCGGCTCATGCCGCAGCAGCTAGCCGCGCTTGACCAGTTTCACACCCGCGGACTCGCCGCGACCGCCGAGCTTGCCAAGTTGGCTGGAATGAGCGCCGACATGTCGGTTCTTGACGTCGGTTCGGGCGTCGGCGGGCCGGCGCGCTTTTTGGCTGCGACCTATGGCTGCCGGGTGACGGGCGTCGACCTCAGCGAGCCATTCGTGGATGCCGCGCGCTATCTGACCGAGCGAACGGGGCAGAGCGGTCAGGTGTCGTTTGAGGCCGCCAGCGCGCTGGACCTTCCCTTCGAGGACGGCCGTTTCGACGTCGTGTTGCTGCAGCATGTGGCAATGAACATTTCCGACCGGACGCGGCTCTATCGCGAGATCCGGCGCGTAGTGAAGTCGGACGGCAGGTTTGCAATCTACGATGTCGTGCTGAACGGCGGCGAGCCGCACTATCCCGTTCCTTGGGCACGAACGCCGGCCACAAGCTTTCTTCTGACCGCCGCCGCGACGCGCGAGGCGATCGAGCCGGCCGGTTTCCACACACTGGAATGGCACGATGACACCGAGGCCGCCAAAGCCTGGATCGCTGAGTTGCGTGCGTCGGGCCCGCCGCCTTCGCCAAATCTCGGCGTGGTGATGGGGCCGAACTTCGCGCAGCTTGCAGCCAACCTGGGACAAAGTCTCATGGAGGGCCGGGTCGGCATCCTGAGCGCAATGTTCGAGGCTGCACCGGTCAACACCCGATAGGAGGCCAAATGTCTACGGCAACCGTTTTCCAGATACATCTTGTTATGGGTTATGTCCCGTGGCTGCTTTGCTTCGGCGCGTATGTGTGGCCGAGGCTGAAGGCAATGGACCAGGTCGAGGCGCAGCGGGCCATCGCTACGTTGCACAGCTTCCGCTTCTTCGGGCTCGTCTTCATCGTTCCTGGCGTCGTCGGCCCCAATCTGCCGGCTGGCTTCGCCAGCTTCGCTGCCTACGGTGACTTCGCAACCGGGGTGCTGGCAATCATGGCGCTTGTCACGGTCAACATACGTCCGCTCTTTTGGCTGTTCGTCGTCGCCTTCAATCTCGTCGGTGCGGCCGACATCATTGTCGCCTACTACCACGGCATCGAGGTTGGCCTTGCCGCGCTGGCGGGGGAGTTGGGCGCCACTTACGCGATCCCGATCATCTACGTGCCTGCGCTGATGATCACGCACGTCGCCGCATTCTATTTGCTGGCACGTCCGCAGGCCCAGCCGGCTCGCACTCTCTCCGGCTGGTCCAATGCGCGCTAGCGAGCGCAACCGCGCCTGGATCGTGGTGGTGCTGCTCTTCATGTTCATGGTGATCAATTTTGCCGACAAAGCGGTGATCGGGATCGCCGCGGTACCAATCATGCAGGAGCTGCAACTCGGCCCGCGCCAGTTCGGGTTGGTCGGTTCCAGTTTCTTCTTGCTGTTCGCGGTCTCGTCGGTCGCGACCGGCTTTCTGGTCAACCGGGTGCAGACGCGCTGGGTGCTGCTGGCGATGGGCTTCATCTGGGCGCTGACCCAGTTTTCGATGATCGGCGCGGTCGGGTTCGAAACGCTGGTGGCCTGTCGCATCGCGCTCGGGATCGGCGAAGGTCCCGCGACACCGGTGGCGCTGCATTCCGCCTACAAATGGTTTCCCAACGAACTGCGTACACTTCCGACTGCCGTCATTGTGCAAGGCGGGGCGATCGGCGTCCTGGTGGCACTGCCGCTGCTTAACTGGATCATTGTTCGTTGGACCTGGCATTGGGCCTTCGGCTCACTCGGCCTGGTCGGCCTCGTTTGGTGCGCATTGTGGTTTGTCTTCGGCCGCGAAGGGGCGTTGGACACCGGGAGCGCAAAGGATGCAGCGCAATCGTCCCTGCGGGTCGGCTACGTGCAGTTGCTGCTGAGCCCAACGATCTTGGCGTGCTGGGCGGCGTCGTTCGGGGCCAACTGGGCCCTGTCGCTGGCGCTCTCGTGGCAAGGCGCGTACCTGGTGAAGGGTCTTGGCCTTGCGCAAAGCTCGATCGGATTCCTGGGAGCGCTGCCTGCCGGCGGCAGCGCGGTCGCGATGCTTGCGACCGGCTGGTACTCGCAACGCCTGCTGTCACGCGGCGTATCGAGCAGAGTGGCGCGCGGCATCCTCGGCGGGTTGGGCGTCGTGCTTGGCGGCGCTGCGCTGGTGATGCTGCCGTACGTTCCGGGCATCCCCGTTAAAATTGCACTGACAACGCTCGCGGTGGCGCTGCCTTCGGCGATCTATGTCATCGGCAATGCCGTCGTCGGTGAAATCACTCCGGCGGCGCAGCGCGGCGCGCTGCTCGCGATAGGCGCCGCAGTCGCGAGCTCAGCCGGCCTGCTCGCACCCTATATCATGGGCAGTGTCATCGAGAGCGCCACGACACCGCTCGACGGGTTCAACACCGGTTTCTTCATGTGCGGGGTCATTATGCTGGTAGGTGGCGCCATCGCGATCGCGTTCGTAAATCCCGAGCGCGAGGCAAAATGGAGTTCGAGGCGGATCCAGCCGCTTACCGCGTCTACTTGAGAGGCGGACGATAGCGAGCGAAGAGCGGATTGGCTTTCCGGCGCAGCTCAAAGAGCGAAAGCAGAAAGCGTAATTCGCCATTCGCTTCACAACGACCGCCGGCATCCCGAAGGTCCGAAGGACGAGCTCGCAATGACGATGCGGCCGCGTTAGGTGCGACATAACAACCCGACGAGGCTGGGCAAGTATTCGCCGCGGGCGCGTCCTCGTAGAACGTCCTTTCTTTGCGCGACGCGCATGGCAATGAGGATGGAATTTTCTACGTGCAATCGCCCGCAACGGCGAATGCATTTCTGCGCCGTTCAAGGCTGATTGAATACTTGCCCAGCCTCGACGGGCAAATCAGCCAGAGGTCTGTCCAGACTATCAGCGAAAAATATTCCGCTTTCGCCGTCGGGCAAATCAGTGATTTTACTCCGCGCGTCTCACGGCGGATGAGGGGCGGCTCGCGATCGTCATGAACGTTGCGGTGGGATGCGGTGGACGCGGGTGTCGCGACTGACGAGCGTGGCACTCGCGGACGGCGAAGTCGTGTGGTCCTGGCGCCCCGACGCTGGCGCTAAGTTCTGTGGATCAAGTATCCGCAGAGCGACGGTGGCAAAAAAGCCCGGTCACCGGGGAGAGCACGAAGTAAGCCGTAAACCATCGCGCAGGGAAAGCCGGAATGCTTCGGTTGAACCTGTGGTCCTACCCCCGTGCTTTCTGTTGCACGGGACCCATGGGTGCAACCGGCACCCGGCTTTCCCTGCGCCCTCTGCTATCGAGGAGGGTGGAAAGTGACACAAAGCTCGGACGCAACGCGCCGCGAGAATGCGAACTCGTATCCTCTCTCAACCGTCAAAAAAATCGCGAGACGATGTCGGCCTACGAAGATCCCGTTCGTCGTTCCGATGCCAAGCCGATGAGGCCGGCTCGAACAACAAGGAGACAGGCGATGCGTGTGATGGTGCTCGTGAAGGCTACCGAAGACAGCGAAAAGGGCTTTGTCCGCACGCCCGAGACGACTGAGATGCTCGAGGCGATGGGCAGATTCAATGATGAGCTGCGTAAGGCCGGCATCATGCTCGCCGCCGACGGCCTCAAACCGTCCTCGCAGGGTAAGCGTATTGCGTTCGATGGTTCCAGCCGGACGGTCGTCGACGGGCCTTTCGCCGCAACCCGCGAGCTGGTAGCCGGCTTCTGGCTCTGGGAAGTCAAGGACATGGACGAGGCGGTCGCCTGGGTAAAGCGTTGCCCCAATCCCATGCCGGGACCGAGCGAGATCGAAATCCGGCCGCTATACGAGATGGCTGATTTGCAATGAGCGAGCGAAGGGCGGATTGCGCCGCAGTTCGAAGAGCGGAGGCGGAGAGTGACCGCAGGGACGACATCGTAGGATGGGTAGAGCGGAGCGAAACCTATCATTCGCGAGACTTGCTCCACCGCGATGGGTTCGCTCCGCTCTACCCATCCTACGGCCTTCCGGAGTCGCGGGCGACTTGCGGAGTCTTGTCGGTCCACTCCGGCGGGGCGCCGATCTTGCCGGCGAGAAGTCCCGCCAGACCGGGCGCGCGGCCAAAATTGTCGCATGTCGCATATTTCGGTTCGCCGCCCAACCACGACTGCACGCGCTGACCGGAGGGCAGCGAGATATCCAGGGCTCCCGGCTCCTTGCCGGTCGCGAGCATCCGCGAGAACTCGTTGCCGAACTTGGTTGCCAAGCCATAGGCGTCGCCGACTTCGGAAACGCGAGGGTTGTCCATGATCGAATTCGCACCGCGGGCCCATACCATCGCAGCGCGCTGCACGCCGCTCCGGTCGATGGCTTCGGCCTCGACGGCAAGGCCGCCCAGGCCAATGGGAAGACGCGGAACGCTGACCGGCAAGGCTGCGCCGGTGCCCAAGGTCACCGCTGTCGACACACCGGCTGCGGCCTTGTCGGTCGGCAACACGTCGGTGACGACAGTTCGAACGGTCAGGTCGGCATGTTCACGTGGCGAGACGATTTGAAACTTGTCGCTCAATGCGACACAAACCTCGCGATCGAGCGCGTTTGCGACCAGCGCGCGATCCTGCGCCGTCTTCACCTGCGCCAACGCACTATGAGCAAACGTCGTCGGAACGATGCGTACGGTTTTCACCGACGCCAATGCGTTGGCGTCGACGTAATTTCTCGACTTCGAGAGCATGCCCTTCTGCTCTCCCAGATTGTTGTAGGTTGCCAGCGTGCCCGCCGTTTTCTGAGGCATGGAAGCGCATCCGACAACCGTCAGAGCGAATGGCAGAGATATCGTTCGAAGCCACGAATGGGGAGTTCTTGTCACAGCGTGGCTCCGAGCATAAGATGCATTGATGCATCTAGTCGGAACCGTGATGCGGAGTCAAGATGCATTAATGTATCTTATTTGGAGTGAGCATAGTTATGGGCGAGCGGCGGCGCGGCGCGGAGTTGGAAGAGGCAATCCTGGAGGCCGCGTGGCTCGAACTGGCCGAGCGCGGTTATGCCGGGCTGACGATGGAGGCGGTCGCGGAAAGGGCAGGGACGAGCCGTCCCGTGCTTGCGCGCCGATGGGACGGGAAGGCGCCGCTTGCCGTCGCGGCCATTCGGCAGCAAATGGCGAAGCACCCGCTGGAGGTGCCGGATCGGGGCGATGTCCGGACGGAGCTGCTGGAGTTTCTGAAGCGTGCGGCTGATCGCGCCGCCGGAACGGCGGCGGCCTTCACCCTGTTTTCGAGCAATTATTTCTCGGAGAACTGGTCGACACCGAAGGATCTGCACGCCGCTCTCATCGAAGGTGGAGCACGACCTTTCTCGGCTATTCTGGAACGCGCCGTGAAGCGCGGCGAGATCGATGCGGCAAAGCTGACGCCTCCGGTGGCTTCTCTGCTCGGCGACCTGTTTCGGTACCACGTCATCATGAACTTTTCGGCGCCGCCGCCGGCCTTGCGAAAAGCCTGGGTCGACACCGTGTTCCTGCCGCTGGTCAAGCCGAGATAGGCGAGGCGGTGGTTGACCAATGAATCATCACGAACTATTTGAAGTTACATGAGACGAGATAGCCGACTATCTGGGGTGCTTCACGTGCTGCTGCACATGGCCGAGCACGGCGGGCCGGTGACATCGGAGGTGCTGGCGAAAGCGATGTGCACCAATCCGGTCGTGATCCGGCGGATCATGGCCGGCCTGCGCGACTGCGGCTACGTCCGATCCGAAAAGGGCCATGGCGGCGGATGGGTGCTCGCGCGCGATCTCGAAGAGGTGACGTTGCGCGATGTCTATGATGCGCTGGGCTGCCCGTCATTGCTTGCGATAGGCAATCGGACCGACGCGCCGGATTGCCTGGTCGAACAGGCCGTCAATGCAGCGCTCGACAAGGCGTTTCACGATGCGGAGGCGCTCCTGCTCGCGCGTCTCGGCGAAATTACGCTAGCGGTGCTGAGCGCCGACTTTCACGCGCGGCTGACTGCCCGCAAAGGCTCGCGCCGAACGGAGATCGATCATGTCCACTGAGGACGGTGCCAGGTTCTTTCTGAGCGCCTTCTGCGACCTCGCAAAAAAGTGAGCCCCTGCATGTCGTCTTTGGCGCCTCGCGTTCGTCTTGGAGCCAGGGATAGCTGCAGTGGAGACACGGAATGAAGGATGCTCACTATCGCTGGGTGATTGTCGGAGCCGGCGGGCTTCTGGGCTGCGTTGCCATCGGCGGGATGTTCTCGCTGCCGGTTTTTCTCCTGCCGATCACGCGGGACACCGGCTGGTCGGTCACCGGCGTGTCCAGCGCCATGACCATCGGCTTCCTCGCGATGGCGTTCACCAGCATGATCTGGGGGACCTTGTCCGACCGGCTCGGGCCGCTGCCGGTGGTGCTGACCGGCTCGATCGTGCTTGCGGCAAGCCTTGGGCTGGCCAGCCTTGCCTCATCGCTGGTCGCGTTTCAATTCATCTTCGGCCTGATGGTGGGCGGCGCGGCCGCCGCGATCTTCGCGCCGATGATGGCCTGCGTCACCGGCTGGTTCGATACCCATCGCAGCCTTGCCGTGTCGCTGGTTTCGGCAGGCATGGGGATGGCGCCCATGACCATGTCGCCGCTCGCGGCCTGGCTCGTCTCGATCCATGACTGGAGAACCTCGCTTCAGATCCTTGCCGTCACTGTCGCCTGCATCATGATTCCCGTATCGCTGTTGGTGCGCCGCCCGCCGGCGCTCGAACGCGAACACGCCCCTGCCGGCGAAGGCGAGCCGCAACCGGCGATGTCGCTGGCGCAAGCGCTGCGCTCGCCGCAGTTCATCGTGCTGCTCGCGACCAATTTCTTCTGTTGCGCCACCCATTCGGGGCCAATCATCCATACCGTGAGCTATGCGATAAGCTGCGGGATACCGATGATCGCCGCCGTCACGATCTATAGCGTCGAGGGGCTGGCGGGGATGGGCGGCCGTATCGCGTTCGGCCTGCTCGGCGACCGCTTTGGCGCCAAGCGCGTGCTGGTCTCGGGCCTGTTCGCGCAGGCCTTCGGCGCGCTCGCCTATGCCTTCGTGCGGGAGCTCTCCGCGTTCTACGCCGTTGCGGCGGTGTTCGGCTTCATCTATGCCGGCACCATGCCGCTCTATGCCGTGCTTGCGCGGGAGAATTTTCCGTTGCGGATGATGGGCACCGTGATTGGCGGAACCGCCATGGCAGGCAGCCTGGGCATGGCGACAGGGCCGGTGGCGGGAGGTCTGATCTACGACACCTTCGCCAGTTACGCTTGGCTCTACATCGGCTCCTGGGCGGTTGGACTTGGCGCGTTCCTGATCGCGTTGACGTTCAGGCCGTTTGCCAAGGTCAAGGCCGAGGCGGCGCCAGTGCCGGCGTGAGGGATGACGCGACGGAGCATGTCATGGTGAAAGTCACTCTTCAGATCGTGGTCTGGACCGCGATCATGGGCGCTATGATCCTGTGGCCGGCCGGCACCCTGGCTTATCCCGGAGGCAGGGCGTTCCTCGCCATATTCGCGATCGGCGGCCTTGCGATTACCCTGTGGCTCGCCAAGCGCAATCCGCGGCTGTTGCGCGAGCGCATGAGTTCACCGGTGCAGCGCGACCAAAAGCCGTGGGACCGGATCTGGCTGACGCTCTTCATCGTGCTGTTCTGCGCCTGGATGATCTTCATGTCATGGGATGCCGCGCGCACCGGTTTTAGCGCGGTGCCGGTCTGGCTGCAGGTGGTTGGCGGTGTCCTCACCGTGCTCTATCTGCTCGGCGTGTGGTGGACCTTCCGGGAAAATACCTTTGCCGCGCCCGTGGTGAAGATCCAGGAGGATCAGCGGGTGATCGATACCGGACCGTACGCCATCGTCCGGCACCCGATGTATGCGAGTGCTTTGCTCCTTATCGTCGGCCTGCCGCTGTTGCTCGGTTCCTGGATCGGTCTTGCGATGTCGGTGGTGTTTATCCTCGGCATCGCCTGGCGGACCCTGCATGAGGAAAGCGCGCTGAGGGCGGAGCTGAAAGGCTACGAGGAGTATGCTTCGCACGTGCGCTATCGGTTCATCCCGTCGGTCTGGTAGCGGCAGGCGAGCGGGGCGGACCGTAGCATTGCCAGCGGGAGGTGGATTGCTATGCTCGCGCGGGCTGATCGAGCGGGGGGCGTCCTTTGGGGCGCCTCCTTCCACCCAATGACAAGACAGGAAATCCAATGGCACGCGTTCGCTGTATCACCGAGATGGGCATGGGCGTCGATGTTCACGGCAAGGATGCGACCAAGGCGGCGCGGCGCGCGGTCTCGGACGCGATCCGTCACTCGAGCCTCGGCTTCTTCCGCATGCTCGACAAGACTGCCAACGACATGTTCGTCGATGTTACCATCGCCGTGCCGAACCCCGATGCGGTTGACACCGCTGTGGTCGCGAAGGAATTGCCTTACGGCACGGTGACCGTCACCGCGGTCAAGGGCGGGCTTGAGATTCCGGCCGAGCAGGGCAGCGATGCCATCATCATCGCCAACGCCGCTGTCATCGTCAGTCTCGACGACGGCAAACCGGCTTAGGCACCTCATGCCTGATAGTTAGGCTTGCCAATCTGTTTTCGCTGTGAAAAACAACAAGCAGACGGTCTGCTCGTCGAGCTTGCCGCGTAGGCGTTAACGTCAACCAACGCATGTCAGCACAACGGGAGTTTGTGCTATGCCTGGTTTGACCGAAATTCAGACGCCTTTCGTGCTCGGTGTTTTCCTCAGCGGCACGCACAGCTTCACCAAACATCGGCAAGACGTCGTTACGCTGCGCAAAGGGCTCGGCATCGAAGGCGACGCGCATTGTGGGCCGCTGGTCAAGCATCGCTTCGATGCGGCGCGTGATCCGAGGCGACCGAACTTGCGGCAGGTTCATCTCATCAAGGCGGAGCTCATCGAGGATCTGACCAGCAAGGGCTTTGTCGTTCAGCCCGGCGACCTCGGCGAGAACATCTCTACGTGCGGGATCGACCTGATGGCGCTGCCCGTGGGCACGCGGCTGCACATCGGGCGCGATGCGGTCGTCGAGATCACCGGCTTGCGCAGTTGTTGCGTGCAGATCGATACGTTTCAGCCGGGGATGCTGCGCGAGATCATCGCGCGCGTCGACGGCAAACTCGTTCGCAAGGGCGGCGTGATGGGCATTGTCGTTGAAGGCGGCGAGGTGCGGCCGGACGATGCCATTGTCGTGCGGTTGCCCGATGGACCATTCGTGCCGCTCGAAGTGGTGTGACTGTAGCCATGTCCCGTCCGTGGCGGACGATCTTCAGCCGGACAGCGCCGCGTCATCTGACACGAAGTCCTCGGGCGATCCGGCCGACATTGTCGATCTCTCCGGTCGCGCGAAGCAGGTTTTGGCCCAGTCAAAAATAGATCAGGTCGCGGCCGACAGGCTGTCGACCCTGGACCAATCGCTGAGAGCGGCGGGCAAGCCGCAGCCGCTGCATTCTTCGTCCGACAAGGCACAACCGTCCTCTTCAGGCGGCAAGCCAGTCAGCTTCGAAGAACTCGCAGGGATTTCGCTGACCAGCACCACCGAAGTGACGGTGACCGCCGGCAACCGCAATGCGGCCTCGACTGACGCGAATGGCGACGCGCCGCCGTCCGGCACGATCCTCCAGAAGCGCAGCTTCTCGGAGACGTTCTCCTCAATGGCTTCCACGTCACTGCCACGGGCAACGCACTGACCAACAACAGCGACGTCCAGATTTACGGCCCCGATGGCTCCAGCGCATCGTCGACGCTGTTCGGCGGTTCCGCCGGAGTTGGCAGCGGCGGCACGGGAAAACAATACACGATGGTATCGAGCGCGAAGGTCGGCAACCGCCAGATATTCACCTTCGCCATGAACAGCGCCGCCGTGTCGGCAACCGCGGCGCAGAATGCGAGCGGAAGCGCGGTGCAGGCCACGGCGGCCGTGAAATCCAGTATCGTGACATTCGTCGTCGACTTCAACACCGGCAAGATCTCGGCGATGGAAGCGGATGCCTCCGCCGCTGCGACCTGGAGCGCAGTTCAGAGAACGGCGTGAGAAACGCACGGCTTCCCACGACAGGGGGCGAGAGGCGGGAACCGACCGCGATGGTACTCCTTTCCAAGCAAGTCTCGACTCACCAAAATTTCTGTTGAAAAGAACCGGACTTCGCAATGAACCGGCGCGGTGGGGCTCGGCCGCGCCAGGCAAATTTGCACCACGACTTCGGCGCATTACTATGACCAAGCTGTTCGGGCGGGAGTGATTGCGAAAAGTCACGGATCCCGCTCGTTATTGCCGGATCACAGCAAATGTCTGTAGTCGAGGATTTTGGTCAGGTGCTCCCGGATGTCGTGAAGACAAAGGACATCTACAGCTTCTTCAGCCGTTCTGCATTTGAGAAGGGCTACGCCTATCAGGCCCAAGGGCGCGTCACGGGATTGGAAATCAGCGACGACCTCACGCGCATTCGCAGCAAGGTACGTGGAGGTGAGCCCAGCCCTTATCGTGTCGACATCGAGCTCGAATTCGACCATGGGCGTCTAATCGACCTCGACGGCACGTGCAGTTGTCCGATCGGAGCCAATTGCAAGCATGTCGTGGCGACGATGCTCCAGGCGCTGAGCGGTGTATTGCCGTCCGAGCAGAAAACGGACATCGGCAAGACGCCCGTCCGCTCCGTGTCGATTCTGCCTTACGATGTCACCGCATGGCTCGACAGTATCGGCGCCGCCGTGCGCGGCGACGATTATCCCGTCGATGTGACGCATCGGTTGCTCTACTGCCTGCAGCCCGCTCAAGCGGGCACGCAAATGCCGTTGCTGGGAGTGTCGCTACTCTCGGTCCAGATGCGCAAGGACGGGACGTTCGGGAGCAGTCCCACGCGTCCGAACATTTCCAGTTTCTCGGCCGAACGTGCACCGAAGTATTTTCGCGATACCGACATCGACATTCTGATGCGGCTCACGAGAGAGCGAGGGGCGTACTATCACCCACCTCGGTTGCAATCCCTCGCGCTCCTGCAGCAAATCATCGCGACCGGACGTGCGTTCTGGCGCGATCACAAGGGGCGGCCGCTACAGTGGGGCGAGGCGCGCGAGGGGCGCATCGATTGGCAGCAGGCCAGCAAGCAAGGAGTTTCCCCGCAACTGACCGTGCCGGGAGCGACGGCCCTCAACGCCGAGCCGCCGGTTTATATGGATGAGGCCGCAGGCGTGATCGGCCCGGTCCAACTGGGCCTGCCGCCTCGACTTTCCTATCAGCTCTTGTCGGCGCCCGTCATCCCGCGCGCGCAAGTTGCGGAAGTGGCGCGCCGCCTCGGCGAGAGATTGCCGCAGCTTCATCGTGGCCTGTTGCCGGGAACGCCGGCAGCGGCGGTGAAGATCGACGACGATCCGATTCCGATCCTGCGGCTTAAGCGGGGACGCGAGGGCCCAAGTGCCCACTTTTTCCACGACAGGCCCGAACGGACCGCGGTTGCCCATCTCAGTTTCCGCTACGGCCCGATCGAGATCGAGCCCAGGGAAAGGGAAAATCCGCTCGAAGCATTTCAGGCCGGCGAGGTCTACACGATCACACGGCGGCGGTCGAAGGAGAAAGGCACGCGCAAGCGGCTGTCAGAGTTCGATTTCCGCGAAGCGAAATTGATCCACCCGTTTCTCGATGCCGGTCATGTCGACGATCTGACGTTCGGGGAGCCTCACGCCTGGCTCGATTTTCTCGAGTTCGGCGTTTCCGAATTGCGCGCGGAAGGCTTCGATGTGCTGGTCGATGATGATTTTCCGTATCGGCTGGTGCAGTCGCAGGGCGTCTTCGATGCCGAATTGGAATCCAGCGGTATCGACTGGTTCGAGTTGGCGCTCGGCGTCGAAATCGACGGCGAGCGACGCGATCTGGCGCCGGTCCTGGCCGCCCTGGTTGCGACACCGAATTTCACGCCCGATCGGATCAAGCAGCTCGCCGAGGCAGGGGACCACTTCTATCTTCCGCTTGCCGACGGCCGCCACCTGTCGCTCGCGGCAGATCGCTTCCTGCCGCTCGTGCTTGCGCTTCATAGCCTCAGTTTGAGCGGCCTTTTCGGTGACACATCCGGAAAGATCAGGCTCTCGCGCGCGGATGTCGTGCCGCTGCTGGCGCTTGAAAATGGCGAATTTGCTTTCCGCGGCGCCGACAGTCTTCGGCGCCTCGCCAATCTGCTTCGGGATCGCGAATTGTCGAATCCGCCGTTGCCCGCAAATTTTCGCGCTGAACTGCGGACGTACCAGGCGCAGGGGTTGGGCTGGCTCGACTTGCTGCGCGAGAGCGGTCTTGGCGGTGTGCTGGCCGACGACATGGGGCTCGGCAAGACCGTCCAGATAGTGGCGCTGTTGTCGCTGGAGAAGGCGCGCGGTCATCTCAGCGAGCCCGCCCTTGTCGTTGCGCCGACCAGCCTGATGACGAACTGGTTCAACGAAGCGCAGAAGTTCGCGCCGGATTTGAGGGTGCTCGTGCTTCACGGTTCGGATCGCAAGCAGAGCTTCGCCGCCATTGCGGACCATGATCTTGTCCTGACTACCTATCCGCTGATTGCGCGGGATCACGATGTCCTGTTGTCTCGCGATTGGCACATGGCCGTGCTGGACGAGGCGCAGACGATCAAGAATCCCAATGCCGCGACCACCCGCTGGTTGCGCGGCGTCAAAGCGCGGCATCGCTTCTGCCTGACCGGGACGCCGGTGGAAAATCATCTCGGCGAGCTCTGGTCCATCATGAGCTTTGCCAATCCGGGATATCTTGGCGACAAGGCGGATTTCAGCCGGCGCTGGCGCATCCCGATCGAGAAGCGCACGGATACGCGACGCGCAGCAGCGCTGGCGCAGCGCGTGAAACCATTTCTCTTGCGCCGGACCAAGGCGGAGGTGGTTAAGGAATTGCCGGCCAAGAGCGAGATCGTCGAGCGCATCGCATTGGAAGGCAGTCAGCGTGACCTCTACGATTCCATTCGCCTGTCGATGTCGGACAAGGTCCGTAAGGCGATCCAGGAGCGCGGCCTGGCCAAGAGCCACATCATCGTTCTCGAAGCGCTGCTCAGGCTGCGCCAGGCCTGCTGCGATCCGGCGCTGCTGAAGCTCGACGATCGCGCCAAGCGCCCATCGGCCAAGCTTGAGCGGCTGATGGAAATGGTTGTCGAACTCCTGAGCGAGGGCCGGAAGATCATCGTCTTCTCGCAGTTCACCTCGATGATCGACCTGATCAGGGGCAGGTTCGATGCGGAAGCTATCCGCTACAGCGTCCTGACCGGACAAACGACCAATCGCAAGCGCGCGATCGAAGCGTTCCAGGACGGCAACAGCGATGTCTTCCTCATCAGCCTGAAGGCCGGAGGCGTCGGGCTCAACCTGACGGCGGCCGATACGGTGGTCATCTTCGATCCCTGGTGGAATCCGGCGGTCGAGGAACAGGCGATCGATCGCGCTCATCGTATCGGCCAGGACAAGCCAGTTTTCATCTATCGGCTGGTGGCATCGGGTACGATCGAGGAGAAGATGGACGAGCTCAAGGCGCGGAAGCGCGCCTTGGCCGACAGCCTGTTCGATCGCGAGGGACGCATCGGCGCGGCACTCACCGAAGAGGACGTGCGTGCGCTGTTCGAGGAATAGCGAAACGGGGCGGGTGCAAGGCCGAACAGGAAAGACTGTCTGACGACGACGCGGTCGTGTCAGCTCGCGTATTGAGCGATGCCGTTGCCGAACGACCAGTTTTCCTTCTTGACCTCGACGAGGTTGATAAAGATGTCTTCACGGCGTAGCCCGAGCGCGGTGTGCAGGCCGTCGGCGATCGCCTTGTAGAGCGCCTGCTTCTGCGCGGTGGTACGGCCTTCGTTCCAGGTGATCTGGATGATCACGAGATCGTTGGTGCGGTGGATGCCGAGATAATCGGGATCGAACAGGAAGCCATCTGCGTCATGCTCGCTGAGGAGCTGGAACCGGTCCTTCTCCGGCACGCCGACACTGATGAGTGCGTCATATACGATGCGGCCAATTTCCTGCCGGAACGCCGCGTCCTTGCCCTTGCGAAGATCGATGCGAACGAGGGGCATGTCCGTCTCCTGTTATCCGATGCGACTTCGTCGCGTCCGCCGCGGCGATCGTCTGCAGATGCTCGCAATTACATTAGCTGCATATGCTGGTATTGAAGATCAAGAGTTGCATCGTAGAATGTAACCGCAACAAACAAGGAGCGGACGTGTCCTGCTATCTCGGTCTCGACGGCTTTCGCGGCGGCTGGGTGGTGGCCTGGATCGACGATCAGGGCAGTCACGGCTTCGACTATTCGCCGCGCCTGGATCGGCTTCTCGCGGCCGCGCACAAGCGCGCCATGATCGACATGCCGATTGGCCTGACGATGAGGGGGCACCGGACCTGCGATCTGCGTGCCCGCGAACTGGTCGGCGCTTCGGTGTTTCTCGGCGCGCGGCGCAATCTTTGGGAGTTTGCGGACCAGGCTTCGGCGAATCGGTACTACTGGCATCACGAGGGCCCGGGCATGGGCGTGTCCTGCCAGCTCTGGAACATCAGGGACAAGATCAGGGAGGTCGACGATTTCATCACGCCGAAGCGTCAGGCAACCATCGGCGAGGCACATCCGGAACTGATCTTCCGAAATCTCGGCAAGCAGATCCGTCTGGATGGCAAGAAGTCGGAGCGAGGCCGCGAGCAGCGCTTGAAACTGTTGGCCGAGCGGGGCTTCGTCAAGCTTTCAAGCTGGCTGGCGCAACGTCGCGGCACCGGGATCGGACGCGATGATCTGATCGATGCCTGTGCCTGCGCGGCGGCAGCCCGCGACAGCAACGCGCGGCTCGGCGGCGATGAGATCGACGTTCGCGGCCTGCGAATGGAGATCAACTACTGAGAAACCAAGCGCTTCACTTCCGCGTAACCTCCGGGAAGATCCACATCGCGATCACCATGAACGGAGCGAGCACCATGATCGCGATCTTCGGACCATGCTGCCCGATCGAGTCCTGGTAGAAATAGGCAGCGCAAGCGACGAGCAGCACGATGATCGATAGGGCTGTCTTGATCGGGAAGGGCATCGGCACACTCCTCTATGAGGCGGTAAACCCCTGCAGCGGGGAGAGCATCAGCGCGAGCGCGGCGATCTGGACTAGGCCAAGGACGGCGAGCCCGCTGCGGCTGTCGCGCCACGCACCCGGAATGACCTGAAACACCGCGGGAATGAACAGGAAGATCAGGCCGCCGAACACCACGACGGAGGTCCAGCGCAGCATCTCGTGTGCGAACAAGATCACACCCGCGAGCAGGATCACGAGTAACGCGAGATTGGCGAGCACGAGCACCCCGCCGGCGGCGCCCGCGATCGATTGCGGCCTGGCACTTGGCGGAAACATGCCGACCAGCGTGAAGAAGCTGAGGCAGCAGGCTGCGAAGGCTGCCGCGAACAGCACCAGCGCGAGGCCATTCGGCTCGATGCCGGCCATGGTGGTCACTCCGCCGGCACGGAGCTTACGGCCGGATCTATCCGCGGGGTACGCGCGGTCTTGCGCATGTTGCGCTTGACGAAGCGCGTCTCGTAGCCGTTGAAGAGATGACCGAGCAGGCCGCGATCGAGATCGGACGTGCCGAACAGCCAGTCCATGATCGGGAAGGTGAGGTTCATGTTACGCTCCATCATGATCGATTGGTCGTGATGGGCGGTGTGATGACGGCGGATGGTGTTCACCATCGGCACGTTGCGGACGAACCAGTTCTCCTCGACATGGCAGCAGAAATGCATGAACTCATAGATCAGGTACATCGACGTCGTCGTCGCGATCAGGAGCCATCCGACATTGGCCGAGATGAGATAGCCGGCGACAATCGCGAGCGGGATCGACATCAGGGTGAAGGTCGCGAGGGCGTAAGGCGGGAAGAAGGTCACGCGCCAATCATGATGGTCGGCGAAGCGCATCTCCTGATCGGTGAAGAACTGGTGATGCATCAAGGTGTGGCGGTTATAGATCGCGCGGAACGCCTTGATCTGCGAGGGGCGGTGCATCACGTAGCGGTGGATCCACCACTCGAAGAAATTCGCGCCCAGGAAAGTCACGGGGACGATCAGCAATTCCCATGCGCGCAGGTCGCGGACATTGGCGAGGTAGATGTAGAGTGCGGTGAAGCCGATCACGTAGATGATGAAGACGTGCAGCCAGCCATTGTACCAGCCGGCGACCCGCTCGCGATAAGTTTCACGGTAGCGGCGTTGTCGATCCGACATGGCGGTTGATGCGAGTTCCATGGCCGACCTCCCGATGTCGAACTTGGATGACATTTGAATTAGCGTGTGATATATCACTAATCTATCATTGCTGCAAGATCCGGAAAAGTGGAAACCGGTTTTCCGAAAGGATCATGCTAAGACTCTGAGGTGTCGGGAGGAACCACGCATGAAAAGGTTTTGCGGAGACCGCACTATCGATGGAGTCGTGGTCACGGTGGATGGCCGGCCGCTCGATCAGAGGCTCGATCTGCACCGCTACACCGCGAACGGTTTTGAATGGAGCTACGAGGGGGAGGAGCCGCGACAACTGGCGCTGGCGATCCTGGCCGAGCACTTGAACGATGACGCCACGGCAAAATCGCTGGTCGAGCCGTTCATGAAGGCGGTGGTTGCCAATTTCGGCAACGAGTGGGAAATGAGTTCCGCCGATATTGACGCAGCGCTGGCGGCGCTGCGGAAAGACAGTGGTGCTTTTCGGGCCGCATCCTGAAACAGGGCAGGGCGGGAGATCTGGAAGTGGGGCTCAAATACAAGGCGGCGGTGCTGCACGCGCCGAAATCGCCGCTCGTCATCGAGACGGTCGGGGCGGGCGAACTCGCGGCCGACGACGTGCTCGTCCGCGTCAAGGCGGTGGGGCTTTGCCATACAGATCTCGAAGTGATCGAAGGCAGCCTGCGCAATCCGATGCCGATCCTGCTCGGTCATGAAGCATCCGGCGTCGTCGAGCAGGTCGGGCCGAATGCGCGCGGCGTCGCGGTCGGCGACCACGTCGTCCTCTCCTGGAATCCGCATTGCGGGCATTGCTTCTATTGCGATCGCGACCTGCCGATCCTCTGCGAATCCTACCTGGGACAGGCGCCGCTCGCGGTGCAATTCGACGGACGCAGTCGCGCCAGGCTGGGCGACGGGCGTGAGCTCAAACATTTGATGTATCTCGGCGCGCTCGCTGAATACTGCATCGTGCCGGCGCAACAGGCGATCGTGGTGCCGAAGGAGCTTGCCTTCGATCAAGCCTGCCTGATCGGTTGCGGCGTCATGACCGGCGTGGGCGCCGCGCTCAATGTCGCGTCCATCCACTACGGCGACAGCGTGATGGTGATCGGATGCGGCGCGGTCGGCCTTGCGGCCGTGCAAGGCGCGCGTATGGCCGGCGCCGGCATCGTCATTGCCGTCGATCTCGACGACAACAAACTCGATCTGGCCAAGCAGCTCGGGGCAACGCACGCGATCAACGCCGCCAAAGAGGACGTGATCGATCTCTCGCGTCAATTGACCGATGGCCGCGGCGTCGACGTCGTTCTGGAGTCGGCCGGCAGTGCGCGTGCGTTTCGGATGACGAGTGAGGCGGTGCGGCCGGGCGGCGAGGTCATCTGGCTCGGCAAGATCGATGTCGCGCAGGACGTCGCGTTTCGATGGGGTTCCTTGATGCAGGAAAAGCGCATGCGGCGCTCGAGCTATGGCGGCGCGCGGCCGCTGCGCGACTTTCCGATGCTGGCGCAGGCCGCACTCGACGGCCGCCTCAAGCTGGATCAGTTGATCACCGCGCGCATCTCGCTCGAAGATGTCAACGCGGGTTTCGAGGCGCTGCGACGCGGCGCTGCGATCCGCAGCGTCGTGATGTTGTGATCACGTCTCGATGGTCTTGCGGGTGAAGCTTTCGATGTAGTCGAGCAGGCGATCGGACGCTTTCGCTGCGGCTTCCGGATCGCGTGCGGCGATCCGCTCGGCGACGTCGGCGTGCAGGCGCGCCGACAGCGGCAGGTCGCCGACTTCCCGGTAGTGCTGGTACCAGAAGCGTCGGGACAGGCCGTGCATCAGGCCCATGGCGCGGGAGGCGAACTCGTTTCTCGCGGCCTGGCTGACCAGCTCGTTGAAGGCGCGATCGAGCCGCATGAAGGTCATGTCGTCGGCCTCATCCGAGGCGCGACGCATGTCCCCGGCAATGGTCGTAAACTGAGCGATTTCCTCCGGCGTTGCGCGCTCGGCAGCGCCGCGCGCCATCAGCCGCTCGAGCTCGCGGCGTACCTCCAGCAGACGCATCTGAGTCCTGAGGTTGATCTGCGACACCAGGATGCCCCGTCGCGGCAGGATGACGACGAGGCCGTCGCGGGCCAGCCGCTGCAGCGCCTCCCGGATCGGGGTGCGGCCGATGCCCAGTTTCGCCGCCAGCGACTGTTCCGACAGGATAGTCTCGGGCGGCAAGGCAAGGGTAACGATCAGTTCCTCGAGTTGCCGATAGGCGCGGTCGGTCAACGTCGCCTGATCGCGCTCGTCGCGTTCGAGGTCGACGCTACGCGGCACGTCGCGCGAGTCTGGCTCGCTCTTCCTGGACCTGGCAGTCTTGCTGGTGCGGGCTCGTGGGGTTCGCCTGTCCGCGGCCATCTGCCGTGATTCTCCCTTTGCTCGTCACGACGATATTTCACGCGTGACGAAGAGGGTCAATCGGGCGTCGGTGTGGCCATCGTGGCCGCGATGCGTTCGATCAATGCGAGATGCTTTCGAGCGTTCGACCGTTGGCTTTCTGGCCCAGCGGGAGCACGACAGGGGCGATCGCGGACGTCTATGAGGTCGATGTCGCGACGTCCGCGCGTGGAGGGCGGATTGCTTCGCGGCGCTCTCAATGACGACGGAGAAGGCGCGCGCTCACATCTATCCCTCAGCCTGAGGAGGCCGCTCCGCGGCCCGTCCCGAAGGCCGAGGCCACCGGCGGGGCCTCATCCTTCGAGACGCACGAAGGCGCGCTCCTTAAGGATGAGGGTCTGGCAGCAGTGCCGTCGAGGCCTTTCGGGTTTTCTTGAAAGATTGTGCTCGCGCAACGTGCTAGGCTAGCGACGTTAGGGTCGACTATTCCGCAAAGCAGCATGAACAGGAACGTGCATTGTTCGCGGCGCTACCTCATCCATGATGGCGTCATCCTGATCCCTCCATCCGCGGAGCCTCCATGACAGCAGAAGCGATCCGCCCCGCCGCCCATCACCATCCCTGGTACAAGGTCCTCTACATCCAGGTCCTGATCGCGATCGCGCTTGGCATCCTGCTCGGCCATTTCTATCCCGGTCTCGGCAAGGAGATGAAGCCGCTCGGTGACGGCTTCATCGCGCTGATCAAGATGATGATTGCGCCGGTGATCTTCTGCACCGTCGTGCACGGCATCTCCTCGATGGGCGACCTCAAGCGCGTCGGTCGCGTCGGCCTGAAGGCTCTGATCTATTTCGAGACCGTCTCGACCGTGGCGCTGGCGGTCGGCCTCATCGTCGGCAGGACCCTGCAGCCCGGGAGCGGCTTCAACATCGATCCGTCCTCAATCGATGCCAAATCGGTCGCGACCTACGTGACCAAGGCGAAAGAGGAGGGGATCGTTGCCCATCTGATGGCGATCATTCCCGACAGCTTCTTCGGCGCGCTGGCGCGCGGCGACCTCCTGCAGGTGCTGTTGATCTCGATTCTATCAGGCTTTGCCATCGCCTTCATGGGCAAGGCCGGCGAGCCGATCGCCTATGCGATCGACCAGGCCGCCAAAGTGTTCTTCGGTGTGATCCGCATCATCGTGCGTGTCGCGCCGCTCGGCGCGTTCGGTGCGATGGCGTTCACCGTCGGCGCCTACGGGCTGGGCTCGCTCTGGAATCTGGTGGCGCTGATCGGCACCTTCTATTTGACCAGCGCGCTGTTCGTCCTGATCGTGCTCGGCTCGATCGCGCGGCTCTCGGGATTCTCGATCATCCGCTTCATCGGCTACATCAAGGACGAGCTGTTGATCGTGCTCGGCACCTCGTCGTCGGAGACGGTGTTGCCGCAGATGATCCAGAAGATGGAGCATCTCGGTGCCTCGCGCCCGGTGGTCGGCCTCGTCATCCCGACCGGCTACAGCTTCAATCTCGACGGCACCAACATCTACATGACGCTGGCGACGCTGTTCCTGGCACAGGCGACCAACACGCCTCTGACGATCTGGCAGGAACTCGGCATTCTGGGCATCGCCATGATCACCTCAAAGGGGGCGTCCGGCGTCACCGGGGCGGGCTTCATTACGCTGGCGGCAACCTTGTCCATCGTGCCTGACATCCCGATCCAGTCGCTCGCCATCCTCGTCGGCATCGACAAGTTCATGAGCGAGTGCCGCGCGCTCACCAATTTGATCGGCAACGGCGTCGCCTGCGTCGTCATCAGTCTCTCGGAGGGCGAGCTCGACAAGGCGAAGCTGCACGAGACCATGGCAAACCCCCTCGAACTCGGCGAGGCGCTCGAGCCGGGCGGGGGCTCGTAGCGACGCCATAATGCATAACCAGCCGGATATAGTAAAAAGCGTGTGGCACGCTTGCTATGGCCGGCGGCCGCTCCACGTGCCCCGCTTGACTGACGCATATCTCGCCGGTTATAGATCGATCAATAGCCAACGGGTTATCGATCCCAAATGCCAAACGCTCACGATGAGCTCTTCAGGGCGCTCGCCGATCCGACCCGGCGGGCCATCTTTGAGCGATTGTGCCGCGAGGGAGAGCAGACGGTCGGCGCTCTGACGGCTCTGGCCGGGGTCTCGCAACCGGCCGTCTCGAAGCACCTTGTCGTTCTGAAGCATGCGGGACTCGTGCGCGACCGCCACGAAGGCCGCCAGACGCACTACAGCGCGCAGCTCGGCGCGTTAGCCCCGCTGATCGACTGGACCAGCCAGATGGCCGGCTTCTGGCAAAGCCGGTTCGACCACCTCGAAGATCTGCTCAAAAGGATGGACCAATGACCAACATTGCGACCGAAACGCGCTCCGTCATTGTCGAACGCGAGATACCTCATCCGCCGGAAAAGATCTGGCGCGCGCTCACGCAACCGCATCTGATCGAGGAATGGCTGATGAAGAACGACTTCAAGGCAGTCGTGGGTCACCGTTTCAATCTTCGCGGCGAGTGGGGCGGTGTGCTGGACTGCGAGGTCCTCGCGATCGAGCCGAACAAGGCGCTGTCCTACACCTGGAATTTTGTGCACGACGATGCAGCCTTCAACCTGAAGAGCGTGGTGACCTTCACGCTCACGCCAACGAGCACGGGCACTCATCTGCGTATGGAGCAATCGGGCTTCCGTCCCGATCAGAAGCAGGCCTACGGCGGCGCCAACGCCGGGTGGCAGCAGTTCTTTGCGAATCTGGAGCAGGTGTTGGGGCGGACAGAGTGAGCTCTGCGGGTGAACACAATGGCCAACAGGACGTCCAGCAAGTCAACGAAAGTTGCGAGAAAGGCGGCCAAGCCGGGCGCGGCGAAAGCGGCCAAACCGCGCAAGGCGGCGGCCCCGACGTTGCAGTCCGGCAAGGACGCAAAGCCTGTTCTCCTCACAGGAGGCAACCCACAGATCGCGAAGGCGGACGGCGACGCCCCGGTGCAGGCCTACATCGCCGCCATGCCGGGGTGGAAAAGCGATGTCGGACGCCGCCTCGATGCGTTGATCGTGCGCACCGTCCCCGGCGTGCGCAAGGCGGTCAAATGGAACTCTCCGTTTTATGGCGTCGAGGGCCAGGGCTGGTTCCTCGGCATCCATTGCTTCACGAAGTACGTCAAGGTGGCTTTCTTTCGCGGCAGGTCATTGCGTCCTGTTCCGCCTGGCGAGTCCAAGAGCAAGGACACGCGCTACCTCGACATTCATGAAGACGACGAACTCGACGAAGCGCAGTTCGCCGCCTGGGTGAAGCAAGCCAGCGAAATGCCCGGCGAATGGATGTGAGCGGCGGGTGCGAGGACGAACGATAGCGGACAAGAAGGCTACAGCCACCATGAAGAAAAGCGGCTCGAAGGAAGCAGACTCTCCTTCTCGGCTGATAGATGCGAGGATCGAGGAGCTGGGTGACTGGCGGGGCGAGACGCTTGCTCGCGTCCGAAATCTCATCAAGCAGGCCGACCCCGAAGTGATCGAGGAGTGGAAGTGGAGAGGGGTTCCAGTGTGGGAGCACGGTGGGATCATCTGCACCGGCGAGACCTATAAGAGCGTCGTCAAGATGACCTTCGCCAAGGGCGCCTCATTGGAGGACCCTTCAGGCCTCTTCAACTCCAGCCTCGAAGGCAACACCAGGCGTGCGATCGACATCCATGAGGGCGACAAGATCAACGAAGCGGCGTTGAAGGCGCTCATTCGCGCCGCCGTGGCGCTGAACCTCTCTAAGAAACCAAAGAGGGCTTGAGGAGTCAGCGCAGACGCATCATTCCGGCACGCCGGCCGCCCGCAGCGCCTCGGCATAGGTTTGCGCCATGGGCTCGACCGGGAAGGGGATTCGGGACAGGAATCCCGCGATCGAAAATTCCGGTTCGACCTTCAGCAATTCCCGAGCGACCTGCGCTGCGCGGTCGCGCTGGCCGGTCTTCACCAGCGCCACCGTGAGGACGCGCAGCGCCACCGCAAAGCGGCGGTTCTGCGCCAGCGCTTTTTCCGCCCAGGTAATCGCTTCAGGGAAATTCTCGTCCAAAACGGCGCAGATCGCGAGCGCTCCGGAAGCGAACCAGCCGCGCGGGTCGCGGGGATTGAGCCGCTGCGCCCGCTCGATCATGGCGCGGCCGGCGCCCTGATTGCCGCGCATCGCCTCGATCCAGCCGCCGAGCGTGAGCGCCATCGCGGAATTCGGGTTGATCGCAAGCGAGCGGCTGAACAATTCGCGCGCCGGCTCAATTTCGTCGGCCATGTTCCAGATCGCGAACGCGGCCATCCACAACACCTGCGCATCGTTCGGCGCCAGCTCGACCGCGCGCCAGGCCAGCGTGACGGCCTTGCTGCGATATTGCTCGTCCGGCCCGATCCAGCCCTGGAAATGGCGCAGCGCATGGCAATAGGCGGATGCCGCCATTGCCGGCGCGTAGGCGGAATCGATCGCGAGCGCCTGGTCGAGGCAATCGATCGCCGCCGCAATGCTGTCAGCGGTGAACTCATAACGCAGACTGTAGGCGCGCAGCAGCAGGTCGTAGGCGTCGAGCTGGCTTGGGGGAGAGGACCTGCGGCGCTCCGCTTCGGCGAGATGCAGCGTCGGCTCGATTGCGGCCACCACGCTTTCGGTGATGCGGTCCTGCAGGTCGAACACTTCGCTGGCGTCGCCGTCGAAGCGGTCGGCCCAGAGATGGACGGCCGAATTCGCATCGATGAGCTGGCCCGTGATCCGCAACCGATCGCCACCGCGGCGAACGCTGCCTTCCAGCACGTAGCCGACGCCGAGCTCGCGGCCGACCTGGCGGATATCGACCGCCTTGCCCTTGTAGGTGAAGGAGGAGTTTCTCGCGATCACGGATAGTCCGCTGCAGCGCGACAGCGCCGTGATGATATCCTCGGCGACCCCGTCGGCAAAATACTCCTGTTCGGGATCGCCGCTCATATTGGTGAACGGGAGCACCGCGATCGACGGGCCTTCGAAGGCGGCAACCGGCAGGCTCGTGCTCTCGTCGGCGGCTTGCTCGCGGACCTCGCCGACGAAACGAATGCCCTTGCGGGGGAGCGTGCGGATCAGCCGCTGCTCATCGCCATTGTCGCCGATCGCCGCGCGTGCGGCGTTTAGCCGGCTACTCAGCGTTGCCTCCGAGACGATCCGTCCGTGCCAGACGGCGGCTAGCAGGTCGTCGCGGCTGACGACACGCTCGCGTGAACGGATCAGGAATTCCAACAGATCGAACACCTGCGGCTCGACGGCGACGAGCCCATCGTCCCGGCGCAGCTCGCGGCGGTCGGTATCCAGAACGAAGTCGTTGAAATGATAGAGCAATTTATAGGGCCTGCCGGCTGTGACGGGAGTCGCAGCGAACCTAGCACAAGGCGGCTGAGGCAAAAATCAAAGCCATCTGAAGGATAAATCCAGATAGTCTCCAAGCGCTCACGGTCGGGAGGGGGCAAAAGGTCGCCAGTTCGAAACGGAGATCGCATGTCCCAGGATATCAACCAGAGCCGCCGCCGCTTCTTCGGCGTTGCCGCCGGAACCTTCGCCGCCGCCCAGTTCGGCCTGATCGGATCCGCCTATGCGCAGGGCGCCAAGAAGGTGGCGCTGCCCGCGGCGCGGCCGGGGGCGCATACGTCGTTCGGCCCGTTGAAGCAGATCGACGCCGGCCTCCTCAATGTCAGCTATGCCGAGGCAGGGCCTGCTGGTGGTCCCGTGGTGATCCTGCTGCACGGCTGGCCTTACGACATCTACAGCTATGTCGACGTCGCGCCGCTACTGGCATCCGCCGGCTATCGCGTGATCATCCCTTATCTGCGCGGCTATGGCCCCACGCGTTTCCTGTCCGATGCGACGTTGCGAAACGGCCAGCCGGCGGCGCTCGCGGTCGACATCGTGGCGCTGATGGATGCGCTCAAGATCGAGAAGGCGACGCTTGCCGGCTACGACTGGGGCGCGCGCACGGCCAACATCATCGCCGCGCTCTGGCCCGAGCGCTGCAAGGCGATGGTCTCCGTCAGCGGCTACCTGATCGGCAGCCAGGAGGCCGGCAAGATGCCGCTGCCGCCGAAGGCTGAACTGCAATGGTGGTACCAGTTCTATTTTGCCACCGAGCGCGGGCAGCAGGGCTACGACAAGTACCGGCACGACTTCGCCAGGCTGATCTGGCAGCTCGCTTCGCCGAAGTGGAATTTCGACGACGCCACCTTCGAGCGCAGCGCGGTCGCCTTCGACAATTCCGATCACGTCCGCATCGTCATCCATAACTACCGCTGGCGGCTCGACCTCGCCCAAGGCGAAGCGAAATACGACGATCTGGAGAAGAAGCTGGCGACATTCCCTGTTATCACGGTGCCGACCATCACCATGGAAGGCGATGCCAACGGCGCGCCGCATCCGGAGCCGAGCGCATACGCCAAAAAATTCTCCGGCAAGTACGAGCACCGCCTCATCACCGGCGGCATCGGCCACAATCTGCCGCAGGAGGCCCCGCAGGCCTTCGCGCAGGCCGTCATCGATGTCGATAACGCCTGATCGAACAGCAACACGGTATCAAACTGATGCGACAGAATCTGAAATGGGCCCTGGCGGCTCTCATGGTGGCGTGCGCCACGACGGCAGTGCCCTTCGCCGCCAGCCTTGCCGACGATGGGGCGTCGCCGATCTTCGGCGTCAGGATTCCCGAAGGCTATCGCGACTGGAAGCTGATCGCGGTCGGACAGGAGGTCGGCCTCGATGAACTGCGGGGCGTCCTCGGCAATGCCACCGCGGTCAAGGCCAGCAAGGGTGGCACGCTGCCGTTTCCGGACGGCACGACCTTCGTCAAGCTAGCCTGGAAGCATGTCCCGGTCGAAGGCCTCGACGGCGCCTTCATCACCGGCTCGCCCACGACCGTCCAGATCATGGTCAAGGACTCCGCCAAATACGCCTCCACCGGCGGCTGGGGCTTTGGCCGGTTCATCGACGGCAAGCCCGTGGACGAGGCCCAGCACAGGACCTGCTTCGCCTGCCACGAAGCCCATGCGAAGGATCACGATTTCGTCTTCACGCGATATGGACGCTGAGAACTCCGGGGGGAATTCACAGGAGGCGTGCTGCTCAATCTGGCGCAACAGCCGTTGCGAAGCTACTTTCTCGCGGCAACGCTTGCGAGGAACGGCTTTGAGCATCACCATCTACGGCATCAAGAATTGCGACACCATGAAGAAGGCGCGCGCGTGGCTCGACGGCCATGGGGTCGCCTATGATTTCCACGACTACAAGGCGGCCGGCATCGCCAAGGACAAGCTGAAGCAATGGAGCGACGAGGTCGGCTGGGAAACGCTGCTCAACCGGGCCGGCACCACATTCAAGAAATTGCCCGACGCCGACAAGGAAGGCCTGAACGAGCGCAAGGCCCTGGCGCTGATGGCGGCGCAGCCGTCGATGATCAAACGGCCGGTGCTGGACCTCGGCGGCAAGCTCCTAGTCGGCTTCAAGGAGGAGGTCTACGCCAAGGAAGTGAAGTCGCGCGGCCGCAAGGGGTAGGGCGGGGGCGATTTTCGGGAACCTCTGCGCCTCGGCCGCATCTAATTCTGGTATCCGCTGGAATGAAGGCGAGAACGCCATGCAATCGGCCACCACACCCAAGTCTGCGCCGGCTGCGGCCGGCGACGTCGAACTCGTCAAGCGCGCATTGGCGCGCGACGAGGCCGCCGTTCGCGCCATCCTTAAAGCCAACAATCGCAGGCTCTATCGGCTGGCGCGCGGCATCCTGCGCAACGACAGCGAGGCCGAGGACGTCGTCCAGGAAGCCTATGTCCGGGCCTTCACGCATCTTGCCGATTTCCGCGGCGAGTCCAGCCTGTCAACATGGCTGTCGCGGATCACGATGAACGAGGCGCTGGGACGGCTGCGCCGCGAGCGGCCCGGGGTCGAAATTTCGTCACTGCCGCAAGGCGCGCTGGAAGCGCAGATCATCCAGTTTCCCCTGATGTCCACTGCAGACGATCCTGAAAAATCCATGGCTCAGCGCGAAATCCACAGAGTTGTCGAGGCCGCCATCGACGAACTGCCGGAGGCGTTTCGCCTCGTCTTCATCACGCGCGTGGTTGAGGGCATGAATGTCGGGGAGACCGCCGAGCTTCTTGACCTGAGGCCTGAGACGGTGAAGACGCGGCTGCACCGCGCCCGCGCCATGCTGCGCGACAATGTCGAGAAGAAGATTGGTCCTGTCATCATGGAGATGTTCCCGTTCGCCGGCCGCCGCTGCGACCGGCTGACCGAAGCCGTGCTGCAACGGCTCGACTACATCTGAAGAATTTTGGGAACCTCGCCCACCGATCGCCATCCAACTCCTGTGCAAGCGAAATGCGCCGTCGGGAACCCGAGGCGCCACAGGAGGACCAGATATGTTCGCTCAATTGGGAGCGGCGATCGCCGCGGTGATGTTGTTGAGCAGCCCAGCGCTTGCCGAAAGCAAGCTCACCGATCCACAGATCGCCCACGTCGCGTACACCGCCGGCAATATCGACATCGCGGCGGCCAAGCAGGCGCTGACGAAGGCCAGCAACAAGGACGTCAAGGCGTTCGCGGAAGACATGGTGCGCGACCATGAGGCCGTGAACAAGCAAGCGCTCGACCTCGTCAAGAAGCTCAAGGTCACGCCCGAAGACAACGACACCAGCAAGGCATTGTCGAAGCAGGCGGCCGACAAGCTCGCCGAGCTCGGCAAGCT
Organism: Bradyrhizobium sp. Ses1; assembly: GCF_059512365.1. Lineage (NCBI taxonomy): Bacteria > Pseudomonadati > Pseudomonadota > Alphaproteobacteria > Hyphomicrobiales > Nitrobacteraceae > Bradyrhizobium > Bradyrhizobium sp. Ses1. Next base: position 51,546 of record NZ_JCAMOQ010000006.1, on the reverse strand, counting down.
CCACGGCGCCGCCTTCGACAAGGCCTACATCGCCAACGAGGTCGCCTATCACAAGACCGTCGACAGCGCGCTGGAAACGAAGTTGATCCCATCGGCCAGCAACCCCGAACTGAAGAGCTTGCTGCAGACCGGCTTGAAGATCTTTCAGGGCCACGAGCAGCACGCCGAGCATGTCGCCGCAGAGCTGAAATAACCTTGTAGGGGAGCTGCCCATGCAGCCCGGACGCCTCTGTCTGATCGCCGGCGTGCTTTCCCTTGCGGCGATGGCGCTCCCCGCGCATGCCGCGACGATCACGATCGTGATGGAGAATCTGGTGGTCTCGCCGGCCGAGGCCACGGCCAAGCTCGGCGATACCATCGAATGGGTGAACAAGGACGTGGTCGCGCACACCGCGACCGCGAAGAACGGCGATTTCGACGTGACGATACCGCCGAGGAAGACCGTGACTTACGTCCTGAAGAAGGCGGGCACGGTCGACTACTACTGCCGCTTCCATCCCAACATGAAGGCGATACTGAAGATTGCCAGTGAGCCGTCGCCTTGATCGGCAGGAGGCTCATGGAACCTTGCTGCAGGTCTCCATTCCAGGGTAGATATACTTCCGGACGTCAACCGGCCTCGATCATCAACCCTTGAGGGAGAGAGCAGTGGGACTGTCCTGGCAACAAGGTCCGCTCTCAACGGGAGCATTTGGCCGGTTCCTCGTGCCCGAACCGCTGCCGAAGCGATTGTTATACGTAGAGCGTTTGCGCCGGCGCATGCGCGTCCGCTTCGGGGAAACATGGATCGCTGACAGCGAGCATGTCCTGCTGCTCTTCGAACCGGGCCGCTATCCGGTAGCCTACTTCCCGGAGGCCGACGTTTCTCCGCACGTCCTGGAGCGCACCGAACATACCACGGAGCACCCCGATCTCGGGCCCACGTCCTGGTACAGCGTCCGGGCGGACCAGCAACACATCGCGCCGCGAGGAGCGTGGCAGCACACCGGTCTGCCCGCCCACGCAAGCGAACTGCAGGCACGCGTCGCGTTTGCCTGGCGCGCCATGGATGCCTTCTACGAAGAAGACGAACGAATCCTGGGTCACGCCGCCGATCCCTACCACCGCATCGACATTCGTCAGGCCTCTCGTAACCTCGTGGTCCGTCACGGTGACCGGATCATTGCAGATACCAAGCGGCCGGTGGTTCTCTACGAGTCCGGCTTCGCCGCGCGCTGGTACGTTCCACGCGCTGATATCGATGAGGCCGCTCTCGCTCCGGTGAAACTCCAGACCTTCTGCCCGTACAAAGGACTGTGCAGCTACTACAGCATCGGTGACGCACGCCAGGCGGCCTGGTTCTATCCTGATGCCTATCCCGAGGTGCGCCGCATCTCCAACCTGGTGTCGTTCGAACCTGATCTCGTCACGGTCCATCTCGATAGGCACCAGCTCAATCTTGAGCCTGGTCAGACGGTGGTTCCGCATGGTCCCGATCGCAACCTCGACGTGGCCGAGGTGGTCCGTCCTGCAAACGGCCATGAGCGGTCACCCGATGGCGGGCCTCCAGCGGCTGCGGGTGGCTAGAAAACTCCGGTCCCTGGCAAAGCGGAGCGGGACATGGCGCGATTACTATCGGTGAACGTCGGGCTTCCGCGCGATATCGAGTGGAAAGGGCGCACTGTACACACCGGGATCTGGAAAGGCCCGGTGCATGGCCGCTGTCGGGCAGGCCGGTTGAATCTGGATGGCGACGGTCAAGGGGATCTGAGCGGCCACGGAGGCGAGCAGCGAGCCGTCTTCGTCTACCAGATCGAATCGTATCGCTACTGGCAGGAGCAGCTGAACAGGACTGACTTCGTCCACGGACAGTTCGGGGAAAATTTCACGATCGAAGGGCTGTCCGACGATGCCGTTTGCATCGGCGATCGTTACCGGATCGGCACTGCGCTGTTCGAGGTCACTCAGCCTCGCGTGACCTGCTATCGCGTCGGCATTCGGATGAACGAGCCACGAATGCCGGCATTGCTGACATCCAGCGGACGGCCGGGGTTCTACTTCCGCGTCCTAAGGGAAGGGGAGGTGGGTGCCGGCGATGAAATCGTGAAGGTGGGCGAGGCGAGCGAGCGAATGACCGTCGCCGAGATCAATGCGCTGCTCTATTCGCCCGATCACGCGCGTGACCGATTGGAGCGCGCCTTGCGCATCGAGGCGCTTTCGCCTGGATGGCGATCGTCGTTTGAGGCATTGCTGCAGAGCCAAACGACTGCTGCGGGGAGCGGAAACGCGGGGCTCGCGCCGGCAGCAGCTTTGCATCCGGTTGCACCGGGATTTCGGCCACTCGCCGTGGCGGCGATCGATCAGGAGTCCGCGGACGTCCTCTCGCTGTCGATGCAGGATCCGCATGGTCAGCCGCTGCAACCGGCCTTGCCAGGTCAGTACCTCGTCTTACGTCTTCGACCGACCGACGGCCCGCCACTCTTTCGCAGCTACTCCCTCTCGGGTCCTCTCTCGACGGAGCGCTATCGGATCAGCGTAAAGATCGAGCCGAATGGGGTGGCCGGAACCTACCTGCGGAAGCATCTCCAGGTGGGCGATGTGCTCGACGTCAGCTCGCCGCGTGGAAGCTTCATTCTGCAGTCCGGGGAGCGGCCCGTGGTGTTGCTCAGCGCGGGAATCGGAGCGACGCCTGTTCTGGCGATGCTGCACGCGCTGGCGGAGGCCCGCTCGACACGGCAAGTCGTGTGGCTGCACGCGGCTCGCGACCGACAGCATCATCCATTTGCCGCCGAAGTCCGCCGCCTCATGCTCGGGCTCACCCGCGGCCGCAGCTATGTTAGCTACAGCAGACCGGGCTCGGGCGATAAGATCGGCGAGGACTTCGACGCGACCGGTCATCTGTCGCAATCGATCTTTGACGAGGTCGGCGTTCCGCGAGAGGCGGAGGTCTACCTCTGCGGCCCGGCCCGGTTCATGGCGGACATGAAAACCGCGCTCGCGTCATTTGGCGTGCCGCCGGAGCGCCTTCACGTCGAAATTTTCAATGGCAGCGAGTCGATGACTCCCGGCATCGTCGGCGCACCGATGCGTGCGCCTCATCCACCGGAGGACGACGCCAACACCGGTCCGCTGGTATCGTTCGCGCGAAGCGGCGTTGCCGCACACTGGAAAGCGTCGGCGTATCAGAGCATCTTGGAGCTGGCCGAGGCGTGCAACGTGCCGGTTCGTTGGTCGTGCCGGACCGGTGTTTGTCATAACTGTGAAAGCGGCCTGGTTTCAGGCGCGGTCGCCTATGGACCGGAACCGCTCGATAAGCCTGCTGATGGCAACGTTCTGGTTTGCTGCTCACGACCGATCGGCGATGTCGTTGTCGATTTGTGAGTCCGCGGTTCCATCGCGCTGCTGCTGAGCCCAAGGCGGTTCTGGACTGAGATAACCGATGAGGCAGCAGATGCAAAGTCCAAGGCCGACGAGCGGATATCTCAACGCCACAACGGTCGCCACACCGAAGAGGCACAATGTCGCCAGCGACCGCACGAGCATGATCCTGCGTACCTTTGGCGGGATCTTCCCGTCGGGCGTTCGATCGATCAGCTCCCAGATCAGCGCGATATAGGTCGCGTTCACCACGAAGAACACGGCCGCGTAGAAGGCCACCGGCTCCGGCGCGAGTTTGCTCACTGCCATCCAGGCAGTGGAGAGGGGAAGCAGCGACATCGAAAACAGGTGCGCGAAATTGAACCACAACAGGCTCGGCGTGGCCTCATCGGCGTAGCGCATCAGGTAGTGGTGATTGGCCCAGACAATGGCGATGAAGAGGTAACTGACGGCATAGCTTAGCCAGGTCGGCCAGAGAGCCAGCAACGCCTCGAAAGTGGGCCGCTCCGGCGGTCTCAATTCCAAGACCAGCACTGTGATGAGCACGGCGAACACGCCGTCCGAGAACGTGCTCAGTCGCTCCGGTGTCGCTCTACGCAGCACGCTCGCGCCCTCCGATCTCGCGAAGGGGGCGAGGTTTGCAGAGTGAAGTATTTGCGTCAATCGGCCGGCGGACGCTAGGGCGCTGGTATTCGAGCTTGTGTTCGAAAACCTCTCGGATCGCTCAAACCTTGAAGTAACCCGGCTGGCCGATGTCGGCGATCAAGTTAGCCCCCGTGGGCGTCCAGCCCAACCGCTGCTGCGTCAACGCGCTGGAGGCCGGCATGTCCAAACCGGCGAACATTGCCAGTGGCCCGTAATAATCGGCCGCCTCTTCTTTCTTGATCGAAACAACCGGCACATTCAACGCGCGGCCGATCACTTCGATGACTTGGCGCATGGGTACGCCTTCTTCGCCAACAGCGTGGTAAATTCCGTCTACCGCGCCCTTCTCCAACGCAAGCCGGTATAACCGGGCGACATCCTGCCTGTGCGCCGCAGCCCAGCGTTCGGCGCCTTCGCCGACATAGGCGGCAGCGCCTTTTTGACGCGCAAGCTCGAGCAGATAAGTGATCAGCCCAGCCTTTCCGTCGGCGCCATGCACTTGCGGCAGGCGTATCGCCATCGCGCGCACGCCACGCGACGCATAGGCCAAACCGGCCTGCTCGGACACGCGCGGAACATGCGGGCTTGAATCGCGTCGCATATCTTCGGTGATCACCACACCTGGCGCGATGAGGCCCGTTCCCGAGGTCACGATGAAAGGCTTGTTCGTGCCAGCCAGCACGTCGCCCATTGCTTCGATGGCGGCCTTGTCGATCGCGCCATTCTCCGCGAATTTCGTGAAATCATGGATGAAGGCCAGATGGATCACGCCGTCCGAATCCCTTGCGCCGCGCTTCAGGCTTTCCAGGTCCTGCAGCGAGCCGCGATGAACCTCCGCGCCTAGTTTCTCGAGCGTCTCGACGTTCGCTTCCGAGCGCGCGAGGCCGACAACCTGATGCCCGTTTGCGATGAGTTCTTTTGTAGTTTCGGTGCCGATAAATCCGGCGGCGCCGGTGACGAATACGCGCATGAGAAGCACTCCCTGTTCAGAATGCCGGGATATTGCTAAGCTGATCATTCGGGTAAAGTAGTGAGATTATACAGGTATAATCGCTAACAGGATGACGGACGCGAACTCGCTCGGGGCTTATCTCAAGGATCGTCGCGCTAAGCTCGATCCTACGGCATTCGGCTTTCCGCTAAAGCGGCGGCGAACGCCGGGACTTCGGCGCGAAGAAGTGGCGCAGCGCGCGAATGTAAGCGCCACATGGTACACTTGGCTGGAGCAGGGGCGCGGCGGCGCGCCTTCCGCCGATGTGCTGGATCGCATTGCTCGCGCCATGATGCTGACCGACGTCGAGCGCGAACATCTGTTTCTGCTCGGCCTGGGTCGGCCACCCGAAGTCCGCTATCGTGCGCCCGAAGGTATCTCACCCCGTCTGCAACGCGTGCTCGACACGCTGGAATACAGTCCCGCTTTTATTCGCACGGCGACATGGGATCTGATCGCGTGGAACAGGGCCGCCGCGACGGTCCTCACCGACTACAGCAAACTGCCGGATGGGCAGCGCAATGTCCTGCGCATGATGTTCCGCGATAGCCGCGTGCGCGCAGCGCAGTCCAACTGGCAAAGTGTTGCGCGCTATGTGGTGGCGTCCTTCCGCGCGGATGTGGCGCGCGCCGGTGCGGCGCGCAATGTGCAATCGCTGATCGATGAGCTCTGCGCGACAAGCCCCGAATTCGCGGCCATGTGGCGTGACAACGACGTGCAGGGGCATGGCGATGGCGTGAAAGTCCTGCATCATCCCATCGCCGGACCGCTCTCGATGGAATTTTCTGCTTTCGCCGTCGATGGCCGGCCCGACCTCAATATGGTGATCTACAATCCTGCAACGTCCGCGGACGCGGACAAGATCCGCGCGCTGCTGAAGTCTTTGCCGAAGTAGGCGCGCCCCCGATGGACTCGATCGCCGCCGTAGTAGCGAAACTTCCGCTGCGCGTTGGCTGGTTGAACAAGCGATTCAATAGGCGACGGTGTGACTTCCGTTGCGGGTCAAAGCGGAAAGGTTCAGAGCGAGCGAACGGTTTCCGGTTTGCGTCTCAAAGCAGACGCCGGCGTTGATGCGTGCCGCCCTAATCGAATTCGAGCACGTCGGCGGCTGCGAGGCGGCCGGGGGTGCGGTGGAAGAGATCGCGATCGATGACCGCGCACAGCTTTGGCGCCGGCAGCTTGTCGCCGCCGCGCATCAGGTTCTTGATCTCGAAATGGCCGTCTTCGCAGATCGTCTTGAGCGAGGCGATGATGCGGCTGATCCGGCCGCCTTCGCCAAATGGCAGGAGCAGTCGCTCATAGGCGACCGGCCGTCCATAGACGTCGTCGACATGTGCGATCGTGTAGACCGGCAGGCCGCGCGCGATGCATTCGTGGTAGACTGGCATAATGATCGGTGCGAGGCGCGGGCCCAGATAGTCGTCGAGAGCGCGGCCCTTTCCGGTGTGCCCGTAGGCATGCGCCATCCGCGTGCCCTCGCTCTGGATCGTCAATCGCGGCGGCTGCGGTTCGGCTTCGACCGCGTAGTGGACGAGGTCGAGCCTCTCATCCTCTAATCGTTCCGGCTCATATTCATCGACGCGGGGCGTCGATTGGTCACGGGCATAAAGCCTGAGCCAGGTGTTCAGCAGATCGCGCTGCCGGATCGATTTAATGATCGATGAATTGGCGCTCTCGAATTCCAAGGTCGAAAATCCGTCCCAGGACCAGATGGCCGGAGCATCGGCTTGATCGGGAAATATTCTATGAAGGCTTGGCTGCGCAGTAAAACACCGTTAATGGCGACTTTCCGAAGCGATAAATCGGGCGTGGCCGCAATTGGACTATTGGAGCAGGCGGAACCGGTACGGGTGCGTCCACAGTGCTCTGCTTTCCACCTTGCCTAACCCTTGTCGCATCGGCATATTCCGCCGCCGGAGGCGGCGGTCCGGGATGGTTTTCCGGGGTCGCGGAAAACCAACCGGATCAGGAAAAGATTGGCCGCGCTCGCAATCGCAGCGAGGCCGACGGGGGAAATTGTTTGGCCGACGAGTTCATTCTCGAGACCCACGGATTGACCAAGGAATTCGCGGGTTTCTTTGCCGTACGCGACGTCGCATTGAAAGTGCGTCGCGGCAGCATCCATGCGTTGATCGGGCCCAACGGGGCCGGCAAGACGACATGCTTCAACCTGCTGACAAAATTCCTAAAGCCGTCTGCCGGCCGGATTGCATATAAGGGGCAGGACATCACCGCGATGCCGCCGGCCGATGTCGCGCGTCTCGGATTGGTGCGCTCGTTTCAGATCTCGGCGGTTTTCCCGCATCTGACGGCGCTGGAGAATGTTCGCGTCGCTTTGCAGCGCCAACACGGCAATTCCTTCGATTTCTGGCGCTCGAAAAGCGTGCTCGACCGCTACAACGCCCGCGCGCTGGAGCTGCTCGACGATGTCGGCCTGAGCGAGTTCGCCAACATTCCCGCCGTCGAGATGCCCTATGGCCGCAAGCGCGCCCTGGAGATTGCAACGACGATCGCGCTCGACCCGGAGATGATGTTGCTGGACGAGCCGATGGCCGGCATGGGCCATGAGGACATCGACAAGATTGCCGCCTTGATCAAGCGCATCTCCGCGAAATACACCATCCTGATGGTCGAACATAACCTCTCGGTGGTGGCGAATCTTTCCGACATCATCACCGTGTTGACGCGAGGGCAGGTGCTCGCGGAGGGCCATTATGCCGACCTCTCCAAGGACGAGCGCGTGAAGGAAGCCTATCTGGGAGCCGGTCATGCCTGAGCTGAAAATGGCTGAAGCTCCGGCCGCAAAGCCTGCGGCCGCGCCGGTGTTGGCTGTGAAGGACCTCCAGGCCTGGTACGGCGAGTCCCACATCCTGCACGGCATCAATTTTCAAGTGAATGCCGGTGAGGTGGTCACGCTGCTCGGGCGCAACGGCGCCGGCAAGACCACCACGCTGAAGTCGGTGATGGGAATCATCGGCAAGCGCTCCGGTTCGATCCGCTTCGAGAATCAGGAGATCATCCGCGCGCCCTCCGACAGGATCGCGCGGATGGGCATCGCTTTCTGTCCGGAGGAGCGCGGCATTTTCTCGAGCCTGGACGTTCGCGAAAACCTGCTGCTGCCGCCGACCGTGCGCCCCGGGGGCCTGTCGCTCGACCAGATCTTCGATCTGTTTCCGAATTTGAAGGAGCGCCTTACCAGCCAGGGCACCAAGCTGTCCGGCGGCGAGCAGCAGATGCTCGCGATCGCGCGCATCCTGCGCACCGGCGCACGTTTCCTGATGCTGGACGAACCGACCGAGGGGCTCGCGCCGGTCATCATCCAGCAGATCGGCCATACTATCGCGCGGCTCAAATCGGAGGGCTTTACCATTCTGCTGGTCGAGCAGAATTTCCGTTTCGCGTCGACGGTCGCTGACCGGTATTACATTGTCGAGCACGGCAAGGTGATCGACGGTTTTGCCAATTCGGAGCTCTCCGCCAACATGGACAAGCTCCACACTTATCTCGGCGTCTGAATTGCCGACCTCAAGAAAAGCAAGAAGGACCACAATCATATGAAGAACAGGATTTCGGCGTTGCTGCTTGGCACCGCCCTGACGTTTGCTACGGCTGGCCTCGCGCTTGCGCAGGACAAGACTGTCAAGATCGGTGCGCTCTCCGACCAGTCCGGGCTTTATTCAGATCTCGGCGGGCCCGGCTCGACGCTCGCGGCGCAGATGGCGGTTGAGGACTCCGGGCTTCTCGCCAAGGGCTGGAAGATCGACGTCATTTCCGGGGATCACCAGAACAAGCCCGACATCGGCTCCACCATTGCGCGGCAGTGGTTCGACGTCGACAAGGTCGACATCATCGTCGACGTGCCCAATTCCGGCGTGGCGCTTGCCGTCAACAACGTCATCAAGGAGAAGAACGGCGTCTACATCAACTCCGGCGCGGCGACCTCGGACCTGACCAACGCGCAGTGCACGCCGAACACGGTGCATTGGACCTACGACACTTACATGCTGGCGCATTCCACCGGACAGGCGCTGGTGAAATCCGGCGGTGACACCTGGTTCTTCCTCACCGCCGACTACGCCTTCGGCGCCGCGCTGGAGCGCGACACGACGGCCGTCATCACCGCCAATGGCGGCAAGGTGCTCGGCAGCGTCAAGCATCCGCTCAACACCTCGGACTTCTCGTCCTTCCTGCTGCAGGCGCAATCGTCCAAGGCCAAGATCATCGGCCTTGCCAATGCGGGCGGCGACACCACCAACTCGATCAAGCAGGCGGCTGAATTCGGCATCGTCTCCGGCGGCCAGAAGCTGGCGGCGCTGCTGTTGTTCCTCACCGACGTCAAGGCGCTCGGGCTCGATGTCGCGCAAGGCCTGAACTTCACCGAGACCTTCTATTGGGACATGAACGACCAGACCCGGACGTTCGCCAAGCGTTTCGGCGAGCGTTCGAAGAACCACGCCATGCCGTCCATGGTTCAGGCCGGCGTCTATGCGGGCCTGCGTCACTATTTCAAGGCGCTCGAAGCGCTTGGCGGCAATCCGCATGACGGCGTCAAGGTCGTGGAGAAGATGAAGTCGATCCCGACCGAGGACGATCTGTTTGGCAAGGGCGAAATCCAGCCGAACGGCCGCGCCATCCATCCGGCGTACCTGTTCGAGGTGAAGAAGCCTTCGGAATCCAAGGGGCCCTGGGATTTCTACAAGCTGGTCGCCACCGTTCCGGCCGACCAGGCGTTCACGCCGCTTTCCGAAAGCAAGTGCGCGCTGCTCAAGAAGTAACTATCATCGCCCGCCGGCGGTGAAGCCGGCGGGCTCCATTTGGGGGGAGGGGGGCGAAGGCCAACGCGATGCAGGCTCTCTACGCACAGCTACTTGTGGGACTGATCAACGGCTCGTTTTACGCGCTGCTCAGCCTGGGGCTTGCCGTGATCTTCGGCATGCTCAACATCATCAATTTCGCCCATGGCGCGCTCTACATGATGGGCGCCTTCTGCGCCTATTTCCTGCTCAACATCGCCGGCATCAACTATTGGTGGGCGCTGCTCATCGCGCCCATCGTGGTCGGCATCTTCGGCATGATCCTGGAGCGGACCATGCTGCAATGGCTCTCCGGGCTCGACCATGTCTATGGCCTGCTGCTGACCTTCGGCATCGCGCTGATCATCCAGGGCATCTTCCAGAACTATTTCGGCTCCTCCGGCCTGCCGTACCAGATTCCCGACGCGCTCCGCGGCGGCATCAATCTCGGCTTCATGTTCCTGCCGATCTATCGCGGCTGGGTGGTCGTGTTCTCGCTGGTGATATGCCTGGCCACCTGGTTCCTGATCGAGAAGACGCAGCTCGGCGCCTACTTGCGCGCTGCGACCGAAAATCCGACGCTGGTACGCGCGTTCGGCATCAACGTGCCGAGGATGATCACGCTCACCTACGGCCTCGGCGTCGGGCTTGCGGCGCTCGCGGGCGTGCTGTCGGCACCGATCAACCAGGTCCGCCCGCTGATGGGCGCCGACCTCATCATCGTCGTGTTCGCGGTGGTGGTGATCGGCGGCATGGGATCGATCATGGGATCGATCATCACCGGTTTTGCGCTCGGCGTGATCGAGGGACTGACCAAGTATTTCTACCCCGAGGCTTCCAACACCGTCGTGTTCGTTCTGATGGTGCTGGTCCTGCTTGTGAAGCCGACGGGACTGACTGGACGGGCGGCCTGATATGTCAGCACTTACCGACGATACCCTGCCGGTCACGCCGCGCGCGATGCGTGACGAGATGGTTGCCTTCGCCGTGATGGCGGTGCTGCTGGCCATCGTGCCGCTCACCGGCATCTATCCGTTCTTCGTGATGCAGGCGCTGTGCTTTGCGCTGCTCGCCTGCGCCTTCAACCTCTTGGTCGGCTATGGCGGCCTGCTGTCGTTTGGCCACGCGATGTTCCTGGGCACCGCCGGCTACGTGTCGGCGCATGCGCTGAAGGTGTGGGCGCTGCCGCCGGAGCTCGGCATCATCATCGGCACGGCCGCGGCCTGCGGGCTTGCCGTCATCACCGGGTACATCTCGATCCGCCGGCAGGGCATCTACTTCTCGATGATCACGCTGGCGCTGTCGCAGCTCCTCTACTTCATCTACCTGCAGGCGCCGTTCACCCATGGCGAAGACGGCATCCAGGGCATTCCGCAGGGCTTCCTGTTCGGCGTCTTCAACCTCGCCAAGCCGACTGTGCTCTATTACGTCGTGCTCGCCGGCTTCCTCGGCGGCTTCCTCCTGATCTACCGCACCATCAATTCGCCGTTCGGCGAGGTGCTGAAGTCGATCCGCGAGAACGAGCCGCGTGCGATCTCACTCGGCTACAAGACCGACCAGTACAAGCTGCTCGCCTTCATTCTATCGGGCACGCTGGCGGGCTTTGCCGGGTCGCTCAAGGTGTTCGTGGCCCAGAACGCCTCGCTGACCGACGTCCACTGGTCGATGTCGGGCGAAATCGTGCTGATGACGCTGGTCGGCGGCCTCGGCACCATTTTCGGACCGGTGGTCGGCGCCTTCATCATCATCGCTATGCAGCAATATCTGGCCGGTTACGGCCAGTGGGTGACCGTGATCCAGGGCGTCATTTTCGTCGCCTGCGTGCTGACCTTCCGCCGCGGCATCATCGGCGAGGTCGCGCGTTTGCTCAGGCGGTCGCTGTAGGACCATCGGCCGGCCCGCTCGATTGGAGCCCAACGCCACACTGTTGCGTTGGGCCGTCGGGGGCATCGGAGCCACGAGCTACAAAGCGGTGGATGACCCGGTTCCGCCCGCGGAGCGCTGGCCGTCCCTGTACAAAATGTTCTATGACAGTTTTGTGACAGGTGATCCCGGAGCGTCCTCCGGAAGGATGGATTTTGAGCCTATGCTGCGCTGGTTTCGAAGCTTTTTGCCCAAGGAGGAGCGGTTTTTCGACCTGTTCGCCCGGCATGCCAAGACCGCGGTCCAGTGCGCGATGGCGCTGCAGGACATGCTGAAGGGTGGGGACGAGACGCCGGTCCACTGCCAGCGCGTCAACCAGTTCGAGAATGACGCCGACAACATCACCCGCGAGGTTCTGACTGCCGTCCGCCGCACCTTCATCACCCCGTTCGACCGCGGCGACATCAAGAACCTGATCACGGCCATGGACGATGCCGTCGACCAGATGCAGCAGACCGCCAAGGCGGTGGTGCTGTTTGAGGTGCGCGCGTTCGAGCCGCCGATGCGCGAAATGGGCACTCTGATCGTCGAATGCGCCGACCTGGTCGGGCGCGCGCTGCCGCTGTTGCAGTCGATCGGCAGCAACGTCGCGATGCTGACGCAGATCACCGAGGAACTGACCAAGCTCGAGGGCCGGGTCGACGATCTCCACGACATCGGGCTGAAGGAGCTCTATCTCAAGCACCGCGACGCCAACACGATGGATTTCATCGTCGGTGCCGAGATCTACGATCACCTCGAAAAAGTCGCCGACCGCTTCGATGACGTCGCCAACGAGATCAACTCGATCGTGATCGAACAGGTCTGAGCATGATCCCGAAAAGTGGGCACCGGTTTTCCCCGCGACAAACGCGCAGCGTTTGCGCGCAGATCATGCTCAAGAAAATAAAGTAGGGCGGTTTACGTGGACGCCACGCTTGGTCTTCCGATCCTGGTGATCCTGATCGCGGTCGCCCTGCTGTTCGATTTCCTGAACGGCCTGCACGATGCCGCGAATTCGATCGCGACCATCGTCTCGACGCGCGTGCTGCGGCCGCAGTATGCGGTGTTCTGGGCGGCGTTCTTCAACTTCATCGCCTTCATGGTGTTCGGCCTGCATGTCGCCAATACCATCGGCACCGGGATCATCGAGCCCGAGGTCGTCGATGTGACCGTGATCTTCGCCGCGCTGGTCGGCGCCATCGTCTGGAACGTGATCACCTGGGCGCTCGGCATTCCCTCGTCGAGCTCGCATGCCCTGATCGGCGGCCTGATTGGTGGCGGCATGGCGAAGGCGGGGATCTCGGCGGCGGTGTGGAGCGGCCTCTCCAAGACGCTGCTCGCAATCGTGCTGTCGCCGCTGGTCGGTTTCCTGCTGGCCTTGGTGCTGGTTGCGATCGTGTCCTGGCTCTCGGTGCGGTCGACGCCGTTCGCCGTCGACCGCGCCTTCCGCACCCTGCAATTCGTCTCCGCCTCGCTCTATTCGCTCGGCCATGGCGGCAACGACGCGCAGAAGACCATGGGCATCATCGGCGTGCTGCTGTATTCGCAGGGGCATCTCGGCGAGGAGTTTCACATTCCATTTTGGGTGGTGCTGGCCTGTCAGGCGGCGATGGCGATGGGCACCCTGATGGGCGGCTGGCGCATCGTCCGCACCATGGGCCTGCGCATCACGAAGCTGACGCCGATGCAGGGTTTCTGCGCGGAGACCGGCGGGGCGGCGACCCTGTTCATGGCGACCTTCCTCGGGGTTCCCGTTTCCACCACCCACACCATCACCGGCGCCATCGTCGGCGTCGGTGCGGCGCGCCGGATGTCGGCGGTGCGCTGGAATGTCGCAAGCTCGATCGTCTATGCCTGGGTCATCACCATCCCGGCCGCGGCGGCGGTTGCGGCCGTTACCTATTGGGTGGTGTTGGCGCTGCGCTGATCAGGTCACAAGCTTGAGGCCGACAATGCCGGCCACGATCAGCCCGATGCTCGACAGCCGAAGCGCAGTGGCCGGTTCGCCGAACAGGACGATGCCGAGCATCGCCGTTCCGACCGCGCCGATGCCGGTCCACACCGCATAGGCGGTTCCGATCGGCAGTGTCTTCAGCGCGAGCCCGAGCAGGACGATGCTGCCGACCATGCTCAAAAGCGTCAGCGCCGATGGAACGAGCCTTGTGAAACCTTCGGTATATTTGAGCCCGATCGCCCAACCGATCTCCATCAGACCGGCGATGAGCAAGATAGTCCAGGCCATGACGACCCTCCTTGATAAGGCAGGGTCGTCCCCGCGGCTATTATCGCGAACAGGAAGGTCGTCCTTCCTGTGCGCGAATATGGGGCTGGCTTTGGCGCTCCGCAATCACCATATAGGCTTGATTGACACTGGTTTCCCTGCCAAACGCTCCCGCGATGTCCGACCTTGCCCTGACAGCCGAATCGCCGTCTCGTTCCCCGCTTGCCGATGAAGTGGCGCGGCGACGCACGTTTGCGATCATCTCGCACCCGGACGCCGGCAAGACCACGCTGACCGAAAAGCTCCTCTTGTTCGGCGGCGCCATCAATCTCGCCGGCCAGGTCAAGGCCAAGGGCGAACGGCGGAACACGCGTTCCGACTGGATGAAGATCGAGCGCGAGCGCGGCATCTCGGTGGTCACCTCGGTGATGACCTTCGAGTTCCAGGACCACGTGTTCAACCTCCTGGACACGCCGGGCCATGAGGACTTTTCGGAAGACACCTATCGGACGCTGACCGCAGTCGACTCCGCGGTGATGGTGATCGACGCCGCCAAAGGTATCGAAGCCCGCACGCGAAAACTGTTCGAAGTGTGCCGCCTGCGCGACATCCCGATCATCACCTTCATCAACAAGATGGACCGCGAGAGCCGCGACACTTTCGACCTCCTGGACGAGATCGAAAAGACGCTGGCGCTTGACACCACGCCGATGACCTGGCCGGTCGGCCGCGGCCGCGATTTCATGGGCACCTATGACGTTCGGAACGGCGGCGTGCGCCTGCTCGAGGGCGGCGGCGCCAAGACCGGGCAGGCCGAGCAGATCGACATCGCCGATCTCGCCAGCCGCAATCCCAACCTCGACGTCGCCGAGATCAAGGACGAGCTCGCGCTGGTGTCGGAAGCCTGCAAGCCGTTCGAGCTCGACGCGTTCCGCGAGGGCCATCTGACGCCGGTCTATTTCGGCAGCGCGCTGCGCAATTTCGGCGTCGGCGACCTCCTGGAAGGTCTCGGTCAGTTCGCGCCGGCGCCTCGCGCGCAGGATTCCGACCTGCGCAAGGTCGAGGCATCGGAGCCGCGCATGAGCGCCTTCGTGTTCAAGATCCAGGCCAACATGGATCCGAACCACCGCGACCGCATCGCGTTCGCGCGGCTCTGTTCGGGCAAGCTCAGCCGCGGCATGAAGGCCAAGCTGGTGCGCACCGGCAAGAACATGAGCCTGTCGAGCCCGCAATTCTTCTTCGCCCAGGATCGTTCGGTGGCTGACGAAGCTTTCGCCGGCGACGTCGTCGGCATTCCCAATCACGGCACGCTGCGGATCGGCGATACGCTCACCGAAGGCGAGGAATTGACCTTCGTCGGCGTGCCGAGCTTCGCGCCGGAAATCGTCCGCCGCGTGCGGCTGACGGACGCGATGAAGGCGAAGAAATTGAAGGAAGCCTTGCAGCAGATGTCCGAGGAGGGCGTCGTGCAGGTGTTCCGCCCGCGCGACGGCGCTCCGGCCCTGGTCGGCGTGGTCGGTCCGCTGCAGCTCGACGTGCTGAAGGCACGGCTGGATGCCGAATACTCGCTGCCCGTGGAATTCGAAGTGTCCGAATTCCAGCTCGCGCGCTGGATATCCTCCGACGACCGCAAGAAGCTCGAAGCGTTCATCGCTTCCAACGGTTCTGGGATCGCCGACGATGTCGACGGCGATCCCGTGTTCATGGCCAGGAACGAATTCTATCTCGGCTACACCCAGGAGCGCGCCGAGGGTATCACCTTCTCCAACGTCAAGGACGTCAAGCGGAAGGGGTAGGGGCGGCGTCGCACCGGCCGTCGTCCCCCGCGAAGGCGGGGGACCGAGTACGCCGTGGCCTCTCCGTGAAGTACGATCGTCTCTGGAATACTGGATCGCCCGATCAAGTCGGGCGATGACAGCGGTACGGGCGGAACCGCCAGGCCGCGCACGCAAGGAAGTGAACGCGTGCGAGCTTGATGACGTCCCTCGCGCCCCTCATTTTCATCGAGGCGGCATCCAAAGGGCTTCTCTCATGCTGCGACGCGTCGTGATCTGCATCGCCCTCGTCGTCTTCGGAATTTCCGCGGGCCATGCCGCCGAGCGGCTTCGGCACCAGATCAACCCCGTGCCGTTCGCGCATACGCCCTGCAGCGTGTTGGAGGAAGGACCCTGCACGCCGTCCTATTGCGGCGTGTTTAGCACTTGGCCGTGCATCCCCGAGATGAACTACCCCTATGGCGAGAACCTGCAGCTCACGATCATGACGGTGCCGCCGCAGGATCAGGCGGCCAAATACAAAAAGCCTGATCACGATCTCGATACCATCGGGGATCTCTTCCAGGCGCTGCGCTCCTGTTGGACGCCGCCGCCGGCCGACGACGGGCGTGAGGGCATGCAGATGTCGGTCCGTTTCAGCTTCAAGCGATCCGGCGAGATGATCGGAGCGCCGCGCATGACGTTCGCCACCTCAGGCGTTCCCGCGGATACCCGCACCACCTACCTGAACGCGATCGACGCCTCGCTGAAAGGCTGCCTGCCGCTCAAATTCAGTAGCGGCCTCGGCGGCGCGCTCGCCGGCCGCCCGATCGCGATCCGCTATGTCGACAACCGCGAATTGGGCAAGCAGGCGGAGAAGCCGTAAGCCCCTGACCGTCGTCATTGCCGGGCTCGACCCGGCAATCCATCCCTCAAGAGAATCATCATTGTCCGCTGCGCGGAAGATGGATACGCGGGTCAAGCCCGCCTATGACGCGCGGAGGGTCGATGCCAAGGGCTCGCCCATTTTGGCGCATTGCACTCCATGCGGCTAAAATGATACGCGAGGCTCAATAACCGCACCACGCCGAGGGAGGGACATCGTGGGACTGCTGGTGATGATCCTGGGACTGATCCTGTTCTTCGCCGTCCACACGCTCACGACCCAGCGCGGCTTGCGCGCGCGCTGCATCGATGCAATGGGCGAGGGTGGCTACAAGATCGCCTATTCGGTGGTCTCCGCGGTCGGGCTCGCGCTGATCATCTGGGGATTTGCCCGTTATCGCGCGACGGGTTGGATCGACGTCTGGTATCCGCCGACATTCCTGAAGCACATCACGATCGCGCTGATGCTGCCGGCCGTGATCCTGGTGGTGGCCTCCTACATCCGCGGCCGCATCTACACGACGCTGAAACATCCGATGCTCGCCGGCATCAAATTATGGGCGGCGGCGCATCTGCTCGCCAACGGCGATCTCGGTTCGATCATCCTGTTCGGCTCGTTCCTGGCCTGGGCGGTGTTTGATCGCATCTCGCTGAAACATCGCACTGACGCCGGCGGCCCGCCGATCCCGGTCGGCGGCGCCGGCAATGATGCGATCGCGGTGGCGGTCGGCGTCATCGCCTATGTCGCACTGGCCTTCGCGTTCCATCCGGTCGTGATTGGCGTCCCCGTCGTTGGAGCTTAACTATGTCCGTACAATCAGCCATCAAGCGCAAGACCGCACCCGATATCCGCGCCCGCAAGAACGGCGAGCCGATCGTGATGCTGACGTCGTATCACGCGCATACCGCGGCGCTGGTCGACCGCTACTGCGACGTCATCCTGGTCGGCGATTCTCTCGGCAACGTCATGCATGGGCTCGAGACTACTGTGCCCGTCACGCTGGAGATGATGATCCTGCAGGGGCGTGCTGTGATGCGCGGCTCCGAGCGCGCGCTTGTCGTGGTGGACATGCCGTTCGGCTCCTATGAGGCGTCAAAGGAGCAGGCGTTTCATTCCGCGGTGCGGATCTTGAAGGAGACCGAGTGCGGCGCGGTGAAGCTCGAAGGCGGCGCCCGCATGGCCGAGACCGTGGCGTTCCTGACCGAGCGCGGCATTCCCGTGATGGGCCATATCGGGCTGACGCCGCAATCGATCAATACGCTCGGCTCGTTTCGCGCGCAGGGGCGTGACGAGAAAGGCTGGGCGCCGATCGAGAACGACGCCAAGGCGATCGCGGAAGCCGGAGCCTTCTCGGTCGTGATCGAAGCGGTGGCCGAGCCGCTCGCGCGCAAGATCACGCAGGAGATCGCCATTCCCACCATCGGCATCGGCGCAAGCGCCGCCTGCGACGGCCAGGTGCTGGTGCTGGAGGACATGCTCGGACTGTCGCCGCGCACCCCGAAATTCGTCCGCCGCTACGGCAATCTCGGACCCTCGATCGAAGCGGCCATCGAAGGCTATGCCGCCGACGTCCGCGCGCGCAAATTCCCTGGGCCCGAGCATGTCTACGACATGAAAAAGAGCTAGCCAGATGGACTGGTCAGGCCATTCGATTCCGGACATGCGGCTTGAAGCGCGCTTCGGCGACCGCGTCGTGCCGGTGTTTTGCGAGCGGCCGAACAGCATCTGGGCAATGATATCGGACGCCGCCGCAAGAAACCCTGACGGCGAGGCGCTGATCTGCGGCGACAGGCGAATGACATGGCGCGAGGTCGTGCAGCAATCCGCGCAGGTCGCCGCCGGATTGCAGAAGCTCGGCCTGCGCGCCGGCGATCGTGTCGCGGTGCTGCTCGGCAATCGCATCGAATTCGTGCTGACGATGTTCGCCGCCGCGCATGCGGGCCTGGTGACCGTGCTGCTCTCGACCCGACAGCAGAAGCCGGAGATCGCCTATATCTTGAGTGACTGCGGCGCCAGGCTCCTGATCCACGAGGCAACGCTTGCCGCGCGTGTGCCGGACGCGGCCGATGTCCCCGCGCTGGAGCATCGGATTTCGGTCAGCGATGACAGCACCTCGCAATTCGCGGCACTGCTGGACAATGCGCCATCCGAAGCGCCCGCCATGGTCGGCGAAGAGGATACCGCGATGATCCTCTACACATCAGGCACCACGGGACGGCCGAAAGGCGCGATGCTCGCGCACTGCAACGTCATCCATTCCTCGATGGTGTTCGTGTCCGCCCTGAAGCTCACAGCAGTGGATCGCTCGATCGCGGCCGTGCCGCTGGCGCATGTCACCGGCGCGGTCGCCAATATCACGACCATGGCTTGCTGCGGCGGCGCGCTGATCATCATGCCCGAGTTCAAGGCGGCGGAATATCTGAAGGTCGCCTCCCGCGAGCGCGTCACCTACACCGTGATGGTGCCGGCGATGTACAATCTCTGCCTGCTGCAGCCGGATTTCGACAGTTACGATCTCTCGAGCTGGCGCATCGGCGGCTTCGGCGGCGCCCCGATGCCGGTCGCGACGATCGAGCGATTGGGCGCGAAATTGCCCGGACTGAAGCTCGCGAACTGCTACGGCGCCACCGAGACCACATCGCCCTCGACCCTGATGCCCGGCGAATTGACGGCTGCGCATATCGACAGCGTCGGCCTGCCGTGCCCCGGCGCGGAGATCATCGTGATGGACGGCAATCACCGCGAGCTGCCGCGCGGCGAGATCGGCGAGATCTGGATCCGCAGCGGCTCGGTTATCAAAGGCTACTGGAACAATCCGCAGGCGACCACGGAGAGCTTCACTGCCGGCTTCTGGCATTCCGGCGATCTCGGCTCAATCGACGAGCGCGATTTTGTCCGTGTGCTCGATCGCGCCAAGGACATGATCAACCGCGGCGGCCTGAAGATCTATTCCGCCGAAGTCGAGTCGGTGCTGGCAGGCCATCCCGCAGTCGTGGAGAGCGCGATCATCGCCAAGCCCTGTCCGGTGCTGGGCGAGCGCGTCCATGCGGTGGTGGTGACCCGCGACGAGGTTGGCGCAGAAGTTTTGCGCGCCTGGTGCGCCGAGCGGTTGTCCGACTACAAGGTGCCGGAAACAATGGCGATCACGCGCGATCCGCTGCCGCGCAACGCCAACGGCAAGGTGATCAAGCGACGGTTACGGGAAATGCTGGCGGGGCTATAGGGTGGGCAAAGCCAACGGGTCGCGCGAACGCGCGCCCCATGACAGGCTCCGCGTGCCCACCTCTTCTTGCATCGCTCTTGATGGTGGGCACGCTGCGCTTTGCCCACCCTACGCGACTGTAACAACGCCCACCGGTGTCGTCCCCGCGAAGGCGGGGACCCATAACCACAGGGAGGTGTTGTGGCGCGAGCGAGCAGTTGCAGCGGCGCACATCACAAGCGGCAGCGACGGCTATAGCTCAAGCCCGGGACGACGGCGTCATTGCGAGCGTCGCAACTGGGCTTCGATGGCCGGCTTATCTATGACCGACCAAACCTCCACGATCTTACCTTCCCGAAATTCGTAAATAACGTTCTCGGCGAACGAAACTCGTTTCCCGTCGATCTTGAGCCCGAGAAATTCTCCTTTCGGCGTGCAGTCGAAGAGCAGGCGGCTCGACACGTAAGGCGGCTCCGCGATCAAGAGCTGGATATTGAACGAGAGGTCCGGGATCTGCTGAAAGTCATTTTCGAGCATCTGGCGATAGCCTGACAATCCAATCTGCCGGCCATTGTGGCGTACGTCATCGTGGACGAACCGTCCCAAATTCGTCCAGTCCTGCGCGTTCAAGCAGGTGATGTAGTCTCGATAGACTTTGGAGAGATATTGCGGCGTCACGACAAACCTCCCTTGTCGCAGGTATCCGAGATCAATTGGTTCCATTGCCACCACGGTCACATCGCTGCCCTGCGAATGCGCTGTGGCTGTCAGGACAACCTTTACCCGGCCTGGCAGCCAAGGCATATTTCCCCAACGATTTTTAAGGGATTTCGCAAGGCGATGAACCGGGGAATCCAGCAGGTCGTTGGCGCCTATGTCAGACTGAAGAATGTGACGGCGCTGTTGGAGATGAAGGCTCACCGAAAGGAACTGCTCTCTCGGGCGCTTGACACGGATCAGTTCAGCCTCGCGCTATCACGTGATCTGTGCCAGCAGGATCTCGCCGCGATCGAAGACGGCGTCCAGGATATCTTGAAGGGTGGCACGCTGCGAGGTTACGTCGATCATATAAAGCCTCACACCATTGCTGGCTGGGCTCAGTGCGTCGACTATCCCGAAATCCCGCTTCGCGTGGAACTCTATTTTGACGGCAGACTGGTCGGTAGCATTCTGGCCGACCGCTATCGACAGGATCTCGAAAACGCCAATCTTGGAAGCGGCAACCACAGTTTCCAATTCAAACCCGATCAACACGCTTTCCTTGCGGCAGAACTGATCGAGGTTGCGGCGCCGGATGGCAAGCTCCTTCACGGGGGAACGTTGAAGCGGACAACTGCGGCGAGTGCGGACCAGCCGTTGCTCGCGCTCAATCCTTCACCGTAACCGATCTGGCCGGCTTTAGAGCATGGTCCGGAAAAGTGGGTGCCGGTTTTCCCTCGCGACAAACGCGAAGCGTTTGCGCGGAGATCATGCTCAATCAAAAAGATAGAGCGGGATGATGATTCGAAGAAAAATCATCACGCTCTGGGCTCTCCGAGAGCAGGCAGCCTTCCACCGTTAACGCTTTGATCCGCCTCGCTTTGCCTTGCCACCGCCATATCATTAAGGTAACGCCGCCGCGATGTGGGGATCGGGCGCGCCTGCCGCCTGAGCGTTTTGCTTCGCCCTCCGGGGATGGGATAGCCTTAAGTGTCTGAATTATTTAGTGAAGTCGACGAGGAACTACGTCGCGAGCAGCTCAAGAAGCTGTGGGACAAGTATTCGCTTCTGATCATTGCGGTCGCGATTCTGATCGTCGCCGGCGTCGGCGGCTGGCGCGGCTACGAATACCTCCAGGCCCAGAAGGCGGCCGAGGCGGGGGCTGCATTCGACCGGGCTGTCGAGCTGTCCGAACAGAACAAGCGCGCCGAGTCGGAGGCCGCTTTCGCCGACCTGGCTGCGAAGGCGCCGGCCGGTTACCGGGTGCTGGCGCGACTGCGGCTGGCTGCCGAAATCGCAGCCCGCGACCCGCAGGCGGCCGCGAAGATGTATGACGAGATCGCGGCCGACCGCAGCGTCGGTGTGGCGGATCAGGACCTGGCGCGGATCCGGGCCGCGCAATTGCTGCTGGAAACCGCGACCTACCAGAACATGCTGCAGCGGCTCGAGCCCGCCACCGCGGCGAACTCGACCTTCCGTCACACCGCGCGCGAGTTGCTGGCGTTATCGGCCTATCGTGCCAATGACGCGGCCGCGGCGCGGCAGTGGCTCGACCTGATCGCCAACGATGCCGAGACGCCGCCGAGCCTGCGCTCGCGCGCCGAGGCGCTGCAGGCGCTCCTGCCGCCTGTCGCCAAGAGCTGATTGAGAGGCTAACGAGTTGAGTGAGGGATTGCCCATGCGCCGCTCGCAACGTCTGATCGCAGCCGCTGTCGCCATTGCGCTTTGCAGCGTGCTGGCCGGCTGCGGGGGCGGCGGCCTCTCCAATTTCGACCCATCGGACCTGCTCGATTTCCTCGACACCAAGAAGAAGCTGCCGGGTGAGCGCAAGCCGGTGTTTCCGGATGGCGTGCCGGGCCTTGAGCAGGGCGTGCCGAAGGAGCTCTACAAGGGCTCGCAGCAACAGCAGATCGATGAGCAGAACGCGCAGGCTGCCGCCGCCGCTGCTCCGCCGCCACAGCCTCCGCCGGAGCAGGCGAAGTCGAAGCGGTCGGCCAAGGGCAGGGCGGCTGCCGCGAGCACGGCGCCCGCAGCCGAGCCGGCCGCCGCTGATCCTAATGCCGCACCGTCCGAGGAGGGCGCGGCCGCCGCACTGCCGCCGGAGCCGAAGGCAAAGAGGATGGCGCGCAAGCGCACCACCGCGCCGCCGCCCGATCAGACGACGGCCCAACCGGCCGCTCAGCCGGAACCCGCACAGCCCACGCAGCAATCCTCCGCACCATTCCCGGCTCCAATGCCGAGCGGCAGTTTTACGCGCTAGTTCCTGCTAGACTCTATTGACCGACACGCGTTTCCGCGAACAGCGCTTTGATGATCCATGTCCTTTACGATCGCCATCATCGGCCGGCCCAATGTCGGAAAGTCGACGCTGTTCAACCGTCTGGTCGGGCAGAAGCTCGCGCTGGTCGATGACGAGCCCGGCGTAACGCGCGACCGCCGCGAGGGGCAGGCGCGGCTCGGCGATCTCGAATTCACCATCATCGATACCGCCGGTCTCGACGAGGGCGCCAAGGGCTCGCTGACTGCGCGCATGCAGGAGCAGACTGAAACCGCGATCGGCCTTGCTGACGCGCTGATGTTCGTGATCGACGCGCGGGTGGGGCTGACGCCGACCGACCGCGCCTTCGCCGATTTCGCCCGCCGCGCCAACAAGCCGGTGGTGCTTGTCGCCAACAAGGCCGAGGGCAAACATGGCGAGCTCGGCGCGATGGAATCCTACGCGCTGGGCCTGGGCGATCCGGTGCAGATTTCCGCCGAGCACGGCGAGGGCATGGGCGAGCTTTATGACGCGCTGAGCGTGCTGATGCCGGCGCCCGCTGAAGACGACGACCTCGAGGATGATGCGCCTGAAACCGAGGAGGACGTCGCCAAACGTCCGATCCGCGTCGCCATCGTCGGCCGCCCCAACGCCGGCAAGTCGACGCTGATCAATCATCTCCTTGGCGAGGAGCGGCTCTTGACCAGTCCGGAAGCCGGCACAACGCGGGACTCCATTGCGGTCGAGATCAACTGGCAGGGCCGCGACTTCCGCCTGTTCGATACCGCGGGCTTGCGGCGGCGGTCGCGGATCGAAGAGAAGCTTGAGAAGCTCTCAGTCGCCGACGCGTTGCGCGCAGTGCGCTTCGCCGAAGTCGTCGTGCTGATGATGGACGCGCAGAACAAGTTCGAGGAGCAGGACCTGCGCATCGCCGATCTGGTCGAGCGCGAGGGCCGCGCGATCGTGCTCGCGGTCAACAAATGGGACCTGGTCGAGCGTAAGCCGAACCTGATCTCGGGCCTCCGCGCCGACGCCGATCATTGGCTGCCGCAGGTGAAGGGCGTGCCCATCGTTGCGGTGTCCGGGCTGATGGGCGAGGGCGTCGATCGCCTGATGAAGGCGATCGAGGAGGCCTATGCCACCTGGAACAAGCGCGTTCCCACCGCCGCGCTCAACCGCTGGTTCGAGCAGGCGATCGCGGCCAACCCGCCGCCCGCCGTCTCCGGCCGCAGGTTGAAGCTGAACTACATCACCCAGAACAAGGCGCGGCCGCCAAGCTTCGTGCTGTTCTGCTCGCGCGCCGACGCCGTGCCGCAATCCTATTTGCGCTATCTCACCAACTCGCTGCGCGAGACCTTTGACCTGCCGGGCACGCCGGTGCGCATCACGCTGCGCGAAAAAGCCAATCCGTTCGCCCACAAGCGCAAGCGGCCGTCATGAGCGAAAAGACGGCCGTCATCGATGCCCCGCCGAGGCGGAGCGGCGCCGCGATCTTCATCTTCGGCACCGTCCTGCTCGACATGCTGGCGCTCGGCGTTGTCATTCCGATCCTGCCGAAACTGATCGAGGGCTTCGTCGACAATGATACGGCGAGCGCCGCGCGCATCTTCGGCCTGTTCGGCACCGCCTGGGCGTTGATGCAATTACTCTTCTCGCCGATCCTCGGCGGATTGTCCGACAGGTTCGGGCGGCGTCCGGTGGTGCTATTGTCGAACTTCGGTCTTGCCGCCGACTATGTGCTGATGGCGCTGGCGCCATCGCTGGTCTGGCTGTTCATCGGCCGCCTGATTTCGGGCATCACCTCGGCAAGCATCTCGACCGCTTTTGCCTACATCACCGACGTCACCGCGCCGGAGCAGCGCGCCGCCATGTTCGGCAAGATCGGCGTCGCCTTCGGTGCCGGTTTCATCCTGGGGCCGGCGCTTGGGGGTCTGCTCGGCGGCTTCGATCCGCGATTGCCGTTCTGGGTTGCGGCGGGCTTGAGCTTTGCCAACGGACTCTATGGCCTCTTGATCCTGCCGGAGTCGCTGCCGCGAGAGCGGCGTTCGCCGTTCCGCTGGAAGAGCGCCAATCCGGTCGGCGCGTTGCATCTATTGGGCTCGGACCGCGTGCTCGCAGGGCTCTCGTTGGCGAATTTCTTCGCGCAGCTCGCCCATGTCGTGCTGCCCTCGACCTACGTGCTCTATGCGACCTATCGCTACGGCTGGGACACCGCCACCGTCGGCGCGACGCTTGCGCTGGTCGGCCTCTGCCAGATGATCGTGCAGGGCGCGGCGATCGGCCCGATCGTCAAGCGCTTCGGCGAGCGGCGCGCGTTGTTGTTCGGGCTCGCCTGTGGCGCGATCGGCTTTCTGATTTTCGCGAGCGCGCCGACCGGAGCGCTGTCCTGGTTCGGCATTCCCGTGATGGCGCTATGGGGCGTGGCGGGCGCGGCGCTCCAGGCGTTGATGACGCAGCTTGTTGCGCCCGACCAGCAGGGCCAGCTCCAGGGCGCCACCACCAGTGTGCAGAGCGTGTCCCAGCTCGTGGGTCCGTTCCTGTTCACGCTGACATTCGCGTATTTCATCGGCACAAGCGCGCCGTTCAAATTGCCGGGCGCGCCGTTCTTCCTCGCCGCAGCATTGTTGCTGCTGGCGCTATTGGTTGCGTCGCTGACGCTCGCGAGGAAAGCGCAGGCTTCGTAGGGTGGGCAAAGCCAACGGGTCGCGCGAACGCGCGCCCGATGACAGGCTCCGCGTGCCCACCATCGCGAGCACAGCAGGCGATGGTGGGCACGGCGCTTCGCGCCTTTGCCTACCCTACGCATCACGCCATTACTTCTTCACCAGCGGGCACTCGCTGGCTTCCAGCGGCTTGGCCGCGTCTTCCGGCGCGATGGTGGCGATCAGCTTGTAATAGTCCCAGGGATATTTGGACTCTTCCGGCTTCTTCACCTCGAACAGATAGGCCGGGATGATGCGGCGGCCGTCGATGCGCAGCGGGCCCTTGCCGAACAGGGGATCGTCGGTCGGCAGTTCCTTCATCTTGACGACGGTCTTGGCGCCGTCATGCGGGTTGCCGCCCATCGCTTCCAGCGCCTTCAGATAGTGCAGGGTGGCCGCGTAATTGCCGGCGACCGTCATCGACGGCATCATGCCCTTCGGCGACACCTTGGCGAAACGCTTCGACCATTCGCGGGTCTTGTCGTTCAAATCCCAGTAGAAGGATTCCGTAAACGTCAGGCCCTGCGCGGTCTTCAGGCCGAGCGAATGCACGTCGGTGATGAACAGCAGGAGTGCCGCAAGCTTCTGGCCGCCGGAGACGATGCCGAACTCCGACGCCTGCTTGATCGAGTTCGTGGTGTCACCGCCGGCATTCGCGAGCCCGACCACCTTCGCCTTCGAGGACTGCGCCTGCAGCAGGAAGGAGGAGAAGTCGGAGGTGTTGAGCGGATGCTTCACGCTGCCCAGCACCTTGCCACCATTGGCGAGAACGACCGCGGTGGTGTCGCGCTCCAGCGCATGGCCGAAGGCGTAGTCGGCGGTGAGGAAGAACCAGCTATCGCCGCCGGCCTTGGTCAGCGCCTTGCCGGTGCCGTTGGCGAGCATGTAGGTGTCGTAGGTGTAGGAGATCGTGTTCGGCGTGCAGGCCTTGCCGGTGAGATCGGCGGTGGCCGCGCCCGAGTTGAGCAGCACCGCATTCTTCTCCTTGACGAGGTTGCTGACCGCGAGCGCGACGCCCGAGTTCGGCGTGTCGACGATGACGTCGACCTTCTCATTATCGATCCATTGCCGGGCGATGTTGACGCCGACATCAGGCTTGTTCTGGTGATCGCCGCTCAGCACCTCGATCTTCCAGCCCTTGTTACGCAGGCCGGAATCCTCGACCGCCATGTTGACCGCGGCGACCGAATTGGCGCCGCCGATGTCGGCGTAAAGGCTCGACATGTCGTTCAACACGCCGATCTTGACGGTTTTGTCTTGAGTTTTGTCTTGGGCGAAAGCCGGGGTCGCAAGACCCAATCCGGCGCAAGCGAATAGCGCGGCGTAGCGCCGCGCGCGCGTCGTTTTCATGTGTTCCCTCCTGTTAATGCCGGCGCGGCCCTCTTTTTTTGGGGCCTTTCACCAGCGGCGCGGTCGGGGGTGACCCGATCCTCAGGTTCCCGCTTATCCTGTCTCGCGCCTTCCGGCAATGCGCTTATCGTAGCGCATCGGAGCTCAGTTTGAATTTCTGGATGCGCTTGGCGTTGTCGACCTCGGCCGTATAGACGTTGCCCTTGGCGTCGACGGCCATGGCGTGGACCCAGTGGAATTGCCCGGCATTGCGGCCGCTGCGGCCGAAACTGCCGACGACCGTGCCATCGTCGCGCCTGATGATCCGGATCTCGTTGTTCTCGCCGTCCGCGCTCAAGAGATATGTTTGGTTCGGATCGGGCCAGAGCGCGATGTCCCATACCGCTCCGTTGCCGAGCGTATTCTTTTCAAAGAACCACTCTTTGACGAAGGTCCCATCCTTCTTGAACACCTGGATACGGTTGTTGATGCGGTCGCAGACATAGACCAGCCCGTCACCCGCGAGCTTCACGCAGTGCACGGGATTGCCGAATTGTTGGGCAATCGGCGCCTTGGGATCGTAGGCGGCCTGCTTGTCGTCATCAGGCTTGTTGCCATAGGCGCCCCAGTGCCGCTTGTAGGCGCCGCTCGTGGCGTCGAACACGATCACGCGGCGGTTGCCGTAGCCATCGGCGACGTAGATCTCGTTGGCCGCCTTGTCGATGGCGGTCTCCGCGGGCTTGCCGAGCTGGGTGGTGTCGTTAGAGCCCTTGCTCGGCGCGATCTTGCCGATCTGGGAGACGAACTTGCCGTCGAGCGTGAATTTCAGGATCGCGTTGTCGTTGTCGGCATTGCCGCCGACCCAGACGAAGCCGCGCTCGTCGACCTCGATGCCGTGCTCGCGGCCGACCCATTCATAGCCTTCGCCGGGCCCGCCCCAGGCGCGCAACAGATTGCCGTCGGCGTCGAACTCGAGCACCGGCGGTGCGGGGACGCAGCATTTCGAACGCGGCGGATTGAGCGTTGCGCCTTTCTCGTCATCGGTCAGCGAGCGCGGGCGATGGATCACCCAGATATGGCCCTGCCAGTCGACGGTGATGCCGCCGACCTGTCCGAGGATCCAGTTGTTCGGCAATGGCTTCGGCCAGGCTGCATCGACCGCGAAGGCCGGAATGTCGCCGGCATGCGACGGCGCTGACAGGCAGAAGCAGGCGATGCAGCTTAAGATGAATCCGAAAAGGGTGCGCGCGCGATTGAGCCTCGCCGTCATGGTTGCCTCCCGAGATTTTTCTTGGCGGTTTGCCCGCTCAGGTAGCAGTCAATCGCGCCGAGGGAGTTGAGTCAATCGCCCGTCATTGCGAGCGGAGCGAAGCAATCCATAGCGCCACAAGTGGAGGTGCGGATTGCTTCGTCGCCGCGCTCCTCGCAATGACGGAGAAAATCACGCCGGCGGATGGAAGCTCATCAGCTTGCGCGAGGGATAATCGTAGAACTTGCCGGTCTCCGTCCACTCCGGCGAACACATCGGCACGATGAACTCCGCCGCCTGCTCGGGCGTATCGAGATCCCTCGGGTCTTCGCCCGGAAACACGGCGGCGCGCATACGGGTGCGGATCGGGCCGGGGCTGAACAGGTTGACGCGCAACTTTGTGCTCGCGGTCTCGTTGGCCCAGACGCGCACCAACGTTTCCAGGGCGGCCTTGGACGTCGCATAGGGGCCGAGATAGGCGAGTGCCTTGTTGGCTGCACCCGAGGTGATGAACACCGCGCGTCCGGCGTCCGACACTTTCAGGAGTGGCTCCATGCAGCGGATGAGCTGGAAGTTGGCGGTCACGTTGACCGCCATCACGTCGTTCCACGATTTCAGATCGATGTGGCCGAGCGGCGAGGAGGGACCGGCGACGCCGGCATTGCCGATGAAAATGTCGAGCTTCCCATGGCGCTCATGCAGCGCTGCGCCGAGGCGGGCGATGCCGTCGGAATCGGTGAGGCTGAGCGGCACCAGCGTGGCGCTGCCGCCGCTTTGCCGGATCTCGTCGTCGAGCTCCTCGAGCCCTCCTTGCGTCCGCGCCACCGCCACGATATGCGCGCCGGCCTTGGCCAGCGCGAGCGCGGTGGCATAGCCGATGCCGCGCGAGGCGCCGGTGACGAGGGCGATGCGGGACGCGAGGGGTTTTGTCATGGTTGTCCAAGTGTTCGTCATGGCCGGGCTTGTCCCGGGCATCCACGTGTTCTTGGCGCGGTATTACAGACGTGGATGGCCGGGACAAGCCCGGCCATGGCGGTGCAGGAGCGATAGTCTCTCTCAGCTCGCCTCCGCCAGCAGCGACAATTGCCGTGGCTGCGGCTCGGTTTCGCTGTGGTCGGTGAGGTGGGTGGGGTAGGCGCCCGTGAAGCAGTGGTCGGCGAATTTCGGGTTGGCGGGATCGCGGCCGTCGGGATAGCCCATGGCGCGATACATGCCGTCGATCGACAGGAAGGCCAGCGAGTCCGCGCCGATGATGTCGCGCATTTCCTCCAGCGTATGCGTCGCCGCCAAGAGGCCGCCGCGGTCGGGCAGGTCGATGCCGTAATAGTCGGGATAGAGGATCGGCGGCGAAGCGAGGCGGAAGTGCACTTCGAGGGCGCCGGCGTCGCGCATCATGCGCACGATCTTCTTCGAGGTGGTGCCGCGCACCAGCGAGTCGTCGATCAGGAGGATGCGCTTGCCCTCGATCGCGGCGCGGTTGGCCGAATGCTTCATGCGCACGCCGAGCTCGCGCACGCTCTGGGTCGGCTGGATGAAGGTGCGGCCGACATAGTGGTTGCGGATGATGCCAAGCTCGAACGGCACGCCGGAATACTGGCTGTAGCCGACCGCGGCTGGTACGCCGGAGTCTGGCACCGGCACGACGACGTCGATATCCGGATGGTTCTCGCGCGCAAGCTGCGCGCCGAATGCCTTGCGGACCTCATAGACCGAACGGCCGCCGACGATGGAGTCGGGCCGCGAGAAATAGATGTATTCGAAGATGCAGGGCCGTGGCGGCTTCGGCGGGAACGGCTTGTGCGTGTGCGCGCCTTCCTCATCGAACACGATGATCTCGCCGGGCTCGATGTCGCGGACATATTTGGCGCCGATCATGTCGAGCGCGCAGGTCTCCGAGGTCAGGATCGGCCGGCCGTCGAGGTCGCCGAGCACGAGCGGCCGGATGCCGAGCGGATCGCGCGCGCCGACCAGCTTCTTGTTGGTCAGCGCGACCAGCGAATAGGCGCCCTCGATCGCGCGCAGCGCCTCGATGAAGCGATCGACAAAATGGCTGCGTTTGGACTGCGCCACCAGGTGCAGGATCACCTCGGTGTCGGTGGTCGATTGCATCATCGCGCCGTTCTTGACGAGCTCGCGGCGCAGCGACAGCCCGTTGGTGAGGTTGCCGTTATGGCCGACCGCAAAGCCGCCGGCGTTGAGCTCGGCGAACAACGGCTGCACGTTGCGCAGGATGGTGGCGCCGGTGGTGGAATAGCGGACATGGCCGACCGCGGTCGAGCCGGGCAGGCGTTCGATCACTTCGCGGCGGGAGAAGGTGTCGCCGACCAGGCCGAGCCGTCGCTCAGAGTGGAAGCGGCTGCCGTCGAAGGTGACGATGCCGCAAGCTTCCTGGCCGCGATGCTGGAGGGCGTGCAATCCGAGCGCCGTGATGGTGGCGGCTTCGGGGTGACCGAAAATGCCGAACACGCCGCACTCCTCGCGTAGCGTGTCGCCTTCCAGATCATCCTGCAATTCGATGGACCCGGAGTACGGGTCAAGCTGCTCGGCGTGATCGGAAGGGGATTGCATCGCGTTCATCGCCTTTCTTTGTAGCCTGTGCGGGATTTAGCCCAACAAGCCTAAGCCAAGGTTTAACGGCCCGCAGGTTTTTCGATCAGCTTTTTAAGGCTGTCGCGGGCAGGTTTACTATAGCCATCGCCCGACGCCGGCGCGGTGGGTTCGGCGTCAGTCTGATCGTCTTCCGGTTTGTTTTTCTTGAACCGCTTTAAGATGGTGTTCTCGGGGTCATCAGGCAAGAGCGACATCAGCCAATCCCCGGTTCCTTGCAGCACCACGCGGGATTTTGCGCCCGTCACCCAGTCCGGCCGCTGCTTGTCAGGAACCAGCCAGCTGAAGAACAGGAAGGCGACGACCACGATCAGGAGCCCGCGCGCCAGCCCGAACAGGAAGCCGAGCGTGCGGTCGAGCGCGCCGATACGTGAATCCAGGATCATGTCGGAAATCCGCACCGTGATGATGGACACCACGATCAGGGTACCGATGAACGTGCCGGCGACCACGACGACGGCGGCGACCGTGTCGTTGTTGAAGTAAGTTTTGGCGGTCGGCAAAAGCTTCGAGAAAGCATAGAGCGTGACCAGCGCCGCCGCGCCCCAGGCCGCGATCGACAGGATCTCGCGCATGAAGCCGCGCACCATCGCAAGCAGGCCCGAGATCAGCATCACCGCGAGCAGGACGAGATCGAGGATCGTTATCGGCATCGGGTGGTCAGGTCCGCTCGTTCTTCTTACGGGTCGTGCAGGGCTCGGCCGCCGCGAATCGGCGTTTCGGTTCCGTGCTAGCTGAGGGGCTTATAGCGTCTCCGGCAAGGCCGGAAAGCGCCTGTCCCACGCGGCGGGATGTATAGCGGCGAGGGCCGTCAAGGTCACCCCGCTTTAGCCCTTCTCACGACGGAATCGGGCCGGTGTGGCATTTTTCTCAACGGGTTCAGCGTCCCGTTGAGCCTTGGTTGCCCCTCGGCGTGCCGCGGGCGGCGATCTCGGCGACCAGCGTGGTCAATCCGCCGACCGAGTTCAGGGTAAGGCCGGCATCGCCGCCGTCGCCGCGGGCCGATTCGGGCAGCACGGCCCGGCCAAACCCGAGTTTTGCTGCTTCCTTCAGCCTGGCTGAGGTCTGCGCCACCGGCCGGACCGCGCCCGACAGCGAAATCTCGCCGAAATAAACTGCATCCGTCGGCAGGGGAGCGTTGACGAGAGAGGATACCAGCGCTGCGGCGGCGGCAAGATCGGCGGCCGGTTCCTGGATGCGCAAGCCGCCTGCGACGTTCAGGTAGACGTCATGACCGGAGAGTTTCACGCCGCAATGGGCCTCCAGCACTGCCAGTACCATCGACAGCCGGCTCGGGTCCCAGCCGACCACTGCGCGCCGCGGCGTGCCGAGCGTGGTCGGCGCCGCCAACGCCTGCAGTTCCACCAGCACCGGGCGGGTGCCCTCGATCCCGGCAAACACGGCGGTGCCGGGGCTGCCGAGATCGCGCTCGGAAAGGAACAATTCGGAGGGGTTCGAGACCTCACGCAGGCCGAGCCCGGTCATCTCGAACACCCCGATCTCGTCGGTCGGGCCGAAGCGGTTCTTGACCGCGCGGAGGATGCGGAACTGCTGCGAGCCTTCGCCCTCGAACGACAGCACCGCGTCGACCATGTGCTCGACCACGCGGGGGCCCGCGATCTGGCCATCCTTGGTGACGTGCCCGACCAGGATGATGGCGGCGCCGGTCTTCTTGGCGAAACGAATCAGCGCCTGCGCCGAGGCGCGGACCTGGGTCACCGTGCCGGGCGCGGATTCGACGGTGTCGGTCCACATGGTCTGGATCGAATCGATCACGATCAGGCGCGGCACGGTGCCTTCTGACAGCGTCGAGACGATATCCTCCACGGACGTCTCGGAGGCGAGCTGCACCGGCGCATTCGCAAGCCCGAGCCGCTCGGCGCGCAGCCGCACCTGCGCCACCGCCTCTTCGCCCGAGATGTAGACCGCGCGGTGCCCGGCGCGCGCCATCATGCTGGTCGCCTGTGTCAGCAGCGTCGACTTGCCGATGCCAGGATCACCGCCGACCAGCAGCACCGACCCGCGCACGAAGCCGCCGCCGGTGACGCGGTCCAGCTCGGTCATCCCGGAGGAGAGGCGGGGAGCGTCGTTGCTCTTGCCGGAAAGCGACTCCAGCGCAAACGTCCGCCCCTTGCGCTTGGAGCGGATCGACACCGGCACATTGCCAGTCGAGTCCTCCTCCGCCAGCGTATTCCACTCGCCGCAGGCGTCGCACTTCCCCTGCCAGCGATTATACGCCGCGCCGCAATTCTGGCAGACAAAGGAGAGGGTGGATTTGGCCATCTGAATGCTTGAGTCGCTGCTTCGCGTACCGTGCATAGCACGGTTACGCCTGACGGCACGAACCCTCAATCATTGGCCGCTTTGGCGCGATATTGCTTGCGGTGGCTTTGGCAGGCGGCAATTCTAGTGAGTTGCCGCCGACCACAAGAGCGACGCTCCGGCCACAAGCATGATGCCGTCCATCACGAGGCGGAAGACGTCAGGTTCAAGCCGCAGCACGAAGCGCTTTGCAATGAAGGCGCCGGCCATCAGCGACGAGCCGGCGATCAAGCCTTTGAGGGCGACGTCAGGCGTCAGCGCACCGAAATGTCTGAACGTCACCGACTTGCTCACATAGAGACCGAGCGAGCTTGCGGCCTCTGTGGCAAGGAAGGCGCCCTTGGTGAGGCCATAGAACAGGAACAGCGGCACGCTCAAAGGTCCGGTGGAGACGACGATGCCCGTGAGATAGCCGATGATGGCGCCGCCTACAGCGAGATGCCACAACTGCGCTTTCAGTTGATGCCGCGCCAGCCAGTGCCGTAGTGGTGCCATCGCGATCAGGAACAGGCCGATCGCGATATCGACGGCGCGAGAGGGCAGCGCCAAGAGCGTACGCGCGCCGAGCGCCGCGGCCGGAATGCCGGTGATGGAGTAGGCGGCACAAGCGCGCCAATCGACCTCGCGCCACCAGGCCAGGATGCGCGAAAGATTCGCCATCACCGCGGCGACCGCCATGATCGGCACCGCCTGCTTCGGCCCGAACTGATAGATCAGCACCGGCATCAGCATGATCGACGATCCCGTGCCGACGATGCCCGAAAGGGTTCCGGCAATCAGGCCGACGATGAGGACGAAGAGGTAGCCCACGAGATGGTGTCCGCGACTTGTTAGGGGGAGACAGAGTAGCGCCTTTCGGGAGGTTGCGTCCTAAAGACTCCGACGTCATTCCGGGGCGCGCCCCTTCGCGCGAACCCGGAATCCATCGGGCTGCGGGCGCAGGTGGAGCAATGGATTCCGGGCTCGCCGCTTCGCGACGCCCCGGAATGACGGCGGAGAAAAATTCGCCAGCAATTCCAATGTGATTTGCCCTGTCCACTCCTCACGCGAAAAATAAACCGCTTAACCCGTCGGGCAAATCAGTGATTTAACTCCGCGCGTCTCACGGCGAATGAGGGGCGGGTCGCGATCGTCACGAACGTTGCGGTGAGATGCGGTGGACGCGGGTATCACGACTGACGAGCGTGACATCAGCGGACGGCGAAGTCGTGTGGTCCTGGCGCCCCGACGCTGGCGCTAAGCTTCGTGCGAACAAGTTCGCACGAGGTGATGGTGGCAAGAAAGCCCGGTCACCAGGGAGAGCGCGAAGGAAACCGTAAAACCATCGCGCAGGGAAAGCCGGAATGCTTCGGTTGAACCTGTGGTCCTACCCCCGTGCTTTTTGTTGCAGGGGACCCATGGGTGCAACCGGCACCCGGCTTTCCCTGCGCCCTCTGTTCGATTAGAGGGTGAAACGAGACGCAAAACTCGGGCACATCATGCCGCGAGAACGCGGACTGACATCCGTCCGCTGTTTGAAAATTGAATCCGAACCCCACGCTGGGTCGGTGCGAGGCGTGAGAGAATCGTAGGATGGGTAGAGCGCAGCGAAACCCATCGCGATGGAGCGATGGGCGTGAAGGATGGGTTTCGCTCCGCTCTACCCATCCTACGGCACGATCACCGCAGCACGATCCACGCCGGAGCGTGGTCGCTCGCGCCTTGGTCGCCTCTGACGTCGCGGTCGACGCCGGCTTTCGTCAGACGCGGCGCCAGCACAGGACTGAGCAACAGATGATCAAGTCTCAGCCCCGCATCGCGCGGCCAGCGATTGCGCTTGTAGTCCCAGAAGGTGAACATCGGCTTTGCCGGATGCAGCGTGCGGATCGCGTCGCACCAGCCCTGATCGACCAGCGCCTTGAACGCGGCGCGGCTCTTCGGCTGGATCAATGCATCCTTGTCCCAGGAGCGCGTCGGATAGATGTCGAGCTCGGTCGGCGCGACGTTGTAGTCGCCGGCGAGCACGACCGGGACATCCTCTTTGAGAAGCTTCGCGGCATGCGCGCGCAATCGCCTGAACCAGGCAAGCTTGTAGTCGAATTTCGGCCCGGGCTGCGGGTTGCCGTTCGGCAGATAGAGGCTGGTGACGATGATGCCCTTGACCGCGGCCTCGATATAGCGCGCCTCATGATCGGTGCGATCGCCGGGCAGGGCGGTGCGGATCAACACCGGCTCGGCTTTTCGCGCGAGGATCGCAACGCCGTTCCAGGTCTTCTGCCCGTGCCACACCGCGCCATAGCCGGCCTTTTCGATTGCGGCAGTCGGAAACTCGCTATCGGTCGCCTTCAATTCCTGCAGGCTGACGGCATCGGGTTTTGCCGCGCGCAGCCAGTGCAAGAGGTTCGGCAGGCGGCGGTTGATGTTATTGATGTTGAAGGTCGCGATCTTCATGCGTCGAGACGACCGCGATCCGTTCTGACCCGATCAGGTCGGCCTGTTGCCGGAGTCGGCGGGCGGGGGCGGCGGCTCCTCCGCGGGATTGCCGCCCTTGTAGATGCGCGCATAACGCGGTCCGAGGCTGGTCAGCACCTCATAGCCGATGGTGCCGAAATGATGCGCTGTTTCGTCGACCGTGATGCCTTCGCCGATCAGCGTGACCATGTGGCCGCGCCGCACGGCATTCTTGTCGAGTTCGGTGATGTCGACGGCGATCAGGTCCATCGAGATGCGGCCGGCGATCGGACAGCGCTTGCCGGCGACCACAACGTCGGCGCCGCGGGTGCCGTCGTTCGAGCTCGCGGCGCGGAAATAGCCGTCGGCATAGCCGACCGAGATGACCGCCAGTCGCGTCGGCCGCCGCGCGGTCCAGGTGCCGCCATAGCCGACGGTCTCGCCGCGATCGATGTGGCGGATCTGCACGATGCGGGCCTTGAGATCGACCACCGGCCGCATCGGGTTGTCGGCCTCGGGCGTCGGGTTGACGCCGTAGAGCGCCGCTCCCGGCCGCACCAGATCGAACTGGAATTGGGGACTGAGGAAAATGCCGGAGGAATTCGCAAGCGACGCCGGCACGCCGGTGAACAGGCTCGCGATCTCGCGGAAGGCCGCAAGCTGTTTGGCATTGATCGGGTTGTTGAGCTGCTCGGCGGCGACGAGGTGGCTCATCACCAGCGTGATGCCGTGGTCGCCGGCATTGATGCGCGGGATGATGCCCTGCGCCTCGTTGATTGTGAACCCGAGCCGGTTCATGCCGGTGTCGATGTGAATAGCGGCGCCGCCCGACCAGCCGGAGCGACGGCAGAACACGTCCCATTCGGCGAGTTCGTTGAGGTCGCCGATCACGGGCTGGCAGTCGAACTTGGCGTAGCTGTCGCCGGTGTTCTGGAAGAAGCCGCCGAGCGCATAGATGGTGGCGGACGGCACCGCCTCGCGCACGGCGCGCGCCTCTTCGATATTGGCGACGAAGAACGTCTTGCAGCCGGCGCCAGCCAATGCCCGCGAAACCTGCGCAGCGCCGCAGCCATAGCCGTCGGCCTTCACGACGGCGCCGCATTCGGCCGGAACCGCTGCTTTCTCGAGCCTGCGCCAGTTGGCGATGATGGCGTCGAGATCGACGGTCAGGACGCCGGTGGCGGTCGGAGGCACCGCGAGCTGGTTTGCGTCGGACGCAAGTTGTGCGCCCTGCGGGATCGATTTCGGATCGGAAGCGACGTTCATGGCGCCGTTTTACGCGGGCGGCAGCAATGGTTCAACCGCGCATCAATAAGAAGGCCGATCCGGCACATGGCCGTCATGGGCGAGGTCGCCGAACCGCGTCACGCTGGCTTCGAAGTGCAGCTCGACCGTGCCGGTCGGGCCGTGGCGCTGCTTGCCGATGATGACTTCGGCCTTGCCATGCGCGAGGCCCATGTCGGTCTGCCACTTCTCGTGTTCCGGTGTGCCCGGGCGAGGCTCTTTCATGGCGAGGTAATATTCCTCGCGGTAGACGAACATCACCACGTCGGCGTCCTGCTCGATCGAACCGGATTCACGAAGGTCGGCGAGTTGCGGACGCTTGTCGTCGCGGTTCTCCACCTGGCGCGACAGCTGCGACAGCGCGATGATGGGAACATTCAATTCCTTGGCCAGCGCCTTCAGGTTGGTCGTGATCTCCGTGATTTCCTGGACGCGGTTGTCGTTGCCGCGCTTGCCCGATCCCGACAGCAGCTGGATGTAGTCGATGACGATGAGGTCGAGGCCCTTCTGCCGCTTCAGCCGCCGCGCCCGCGCGGTGAGCTGAGAGATCGACAGGCCGCCGGTTTCGTCGACATAGAAGGGCAGGGACTGCAGCTCGATCGAGCATTCGCGGATCTTCTCGAAATCCATCTCGGTGATACCGCCGCGGCGGATGTGGCTCGATGGGATTCCGGTGCGCTCGGCGAGAATACGGGTGGCGAGCTGCTCGCCCGACATTTCGCAGGAGAAGAAGCCGACCGCGCCGCCGTGGATTGCCTTGATGCTGCCGTCAGCCTGCACCTCGCCCTCATAGGCCCTGGCGATGTTGTAGGCGATGTTGGTCGCGAGCGAGGTCTTGCCCATGCCGGGGCGGCCGGCGAGGATGATGAGGTCCGACGGCTGCAGGCCGCCCATCCTGGTGTCGAGGTCGCGGAGGCCGGTGGAGATGCCGGACAGCTTGCCGTCGCGCTGGAACGCTTTCGCGGCCATGTCGACCGCAATCGTCAGCGCCTGGGCGAAGCGTTGGAAACCGCCGTCATAGCGGCCGGTCTCGGCGAGCTCGTAGAGCTGGCGCTCGGCGTCCTCGATCTGGGCGCGTGGGGCGAAATCGACCGGCGCGTCGAATGCGACGTTGACCATGTCTTCGCCGATCCGGATCAGGTCGCGCCGCAGCGACAAGTCGTAGACGGTCCGGCCATAGTCCTGGGCGTTGATGATCGTGGTCGCCTCCGCGGCGAGGCGGGCGAGGTATTGGGCAACCGTCATGCCGCCGATGTCCGTATCCGCCGGCAGGAAGGTCTTCAGCGTCACCGGGGTAGCGACCTTGCCCATCCGGATCAGGCTACCGGCGGTCTCATAGATCGTCTGATGGAGCGGCTCGAAGAAGTGCTTCGGCTCGAGGAAATCCGAGACGCGGTAGAAGGCGTCGTTGTTGACCAGGATAGCGCCCAACAGCCCCTGTTCCGCTTCGATATTGTGCGGTGCGCTGCGATAGGCCGGTGCTCCCGGCTCGGGCGCGAGCTTCAGGACCTTCGAATCAGTTGCCATGGACGGAATTATTCTTCGAATTTCGCCGTTATTGGGATTCCCCGAGCAGGGGCGGCGATAAAGCGCCACCGCTGTCCGAAGCGGAAGTGCCCATGCGCCTTATTCACGATTCACACAAGCGAAGTGTGAATCACGTAGCAGCGGTGCACGATGCTTGACGGATTTCGGGAGCGGGGCGGCGAGTCGTGGGGAATGTTTTTGGGCAGGCTGAACCTAATTCCGCCTGGACGAACCAACATCCAAGGGAACGGCGCGTGACCGGCCTGCTATCTCAGGTGAGGATGAGATAGGCGAACGCAACCAAAGCGGCGACGATGCCCGCAGCGATCAGGGCGTAGTCGGTTTTCAGGTCGCGCGGCGGATCGAACAAGGATCTGTACGTCTCGTGGGACATGGCGGTGGTCTAGCCCAAACCGTCCGTCCACCTTTGTGAACCAGTTCACATGGGAATGATTTTTGTTGCGGCAGGGTAGGCGGGAACGGACCGAAGGGTTTCGGGTTAGTTAAAGCGATGAGCCAGCGATTTCATATCCGGCAATCGGAACAGGGCGACCGGCGGTGGCTGTCGATGCTGATCGACGCCATGGAGCAGGTATCGCGCCCGGAAATCCGCAATGTTCCCTGCGACAAGCAGGTGCTCGCCGCCGTCGAAGCGCAGCTCGCGCGCCCGGCCGTGGCCTATCCCTGTTACGGCTCGTCCTTCAGCTTCCGCAACTGAGCCTATTCGCCCGCCAATTGCAGCCGCGGCCGCGCACGCTGCTCGATGCCGCGGAGCTTGGCCTCTTCCTGGCCGATATAGTCGCGGGTGATCGGCACGACCCCCTGCCGCTTGGTGAGCTGGAGCTGGAAGTTCATCATGTTCTGCTTGCGGAACGACATTTCCGAAGCCGCCAGATAGAACTCCCACATCCGCGCAAAGCGCTCATCGTAGAGGCGGACGGCCTCTTCGCGCCGCGCCATGAAGCGCTCACGCCATGCCTTCAAGGTCTCGGCATAGTGCAGGCGGAGGATCTCCATGTCGCAGACCAGAAGCCCGGCCTTCTCGATCGCGGGCATCACTTCGGAAAGTGCCGGGATGTAGCCGCCGGGGAAGATGTATTTCTCGATCCAGGGGCTGGTGACGTCAGGCCCCGTGGAACGGCCGATCGAGTGCAGCACCATCACGCCGTCGTCGGTCAGCAACTCGGCGCAGCGGCGGAAAAAGGTCTCGTAGAAGTCGACGCCGACATGTTCGAACATGCCAACCGAGATGATGCGGTCGAAGGGGCCGGGGATGTCGCGATAGTCCTCGAGCAGGAAGCGCGCCGATTGCGAGAGGTTCTTCTCCGACGCCCGGGTGTTCGAAACCTGGAGCTGCTCGGTGGAGAGCGTGACGCCGGTGACGTCGGCACCAGTCATCTCGGCGAGGTAGAGGCCAAGCCCACCCCAGCCGGAACCGATATCGAGCACGCGCTGGCCCGGCCGCACCAGGAGCTTGGCGGCGAGATGGCGCTTCTTGGCGAGCTGGGCGTCGTCCAGCGTCGCATCCGGCGTCTCGAAATAGGCGCAGCTATATTGCTTGTCGGCGTCGAGGAAGAGGGAATAAAGCCGGCCATCGAGGTCATAGTGGTGAGCGACATTGCGCCTCGACCGTCCCCGCGGATTGAATTGCCAGATGTGCCTGCCGAGATAGCGCAGGAGCCATTGCGGCTTGGCCCAGCGCGGTAGCATGTCCGGCTGATCCATCAGGATCGCAAGCGCATCCACGATCGAGCCATTCTCGACGACGAACGTGCCGTCCATGTAGGACTCACCGAGACTGAGCTCGGGATCGAGCAACACCCACCGCTCCGCGGCTTCCGTCCGGAACCGCACCGAGACCGGCTGTCCGGCGCCGTCGCCGCAGGTGAACTTCGCCCCGCTTGCGGTCGTGACCGAAAGCGCGCCGTGGCGAACGAACTGCCCCAAGAAATAACGCAACAAACGGTCCATGGAAGCACCACAGAGTGACCGGCCGTTACCCTGACGCGCAGTGGAACAGATGGTTCCAATGTGAGTCAACATCACTGTAGGAGTGATCGGGAGGAAGCGCTATTGCGTTGTAGTCAAAGCGGATATTCCCGAATGTGACAATTAAGTGGATGCGTCACAACTGCGCTTCCATTCGCCCGATATTCGGCTAAAAGGAGCCCGCCGCTACCGGATCGAGCAGGGCCGGAGGCGGTTTCCACGATCAGGAGAATGGGGATGTCGGGCCGAGCGCTCATTTTCGCGGCGGTGATTCTTGTTGTCGCCGGCCTTGCGGCGAACTCGGCGCATGCCCAGCCGACCAATCTGGAGGCCGGCAAGAGCCCCTCGCAGATCTTTGCCGGCACTTGCAGCGCCTGTCACAAGTCGGCGCGCGGCCTGCTCAAGAGCGTCAGCGCGTCGGCGCTCCCGGGGTTCCTGCGCCAGCACTACACCACGAGCAGCGACATGGCCTCGCTGCTGGCGTCCTATCTCGTTTCCAACGGCGCCAGCGATACGCGATATCAGGGCCGGCAGGAACAGACCAAGCACGGCAAGGATGCGAAGCAGCAGGAAGCCGCGCGCCCGGCCAGCCCTCCGGAACCGGAGCGGCCCAGCCGCAGGTTCTTGTTCCCGTGGAGTTCGTCGGAGCCCACACCCGACGCGCAGCAGGCCGCCAAGCCTGACGTCGACGGCCTCAATCCACAAGGCGAGGGCAGGCGGCATGGTCGCAACGCCAAGCGGCAGCAGCAGCCGAGCGAGGCGGCGCCTGACGCGGCCAGCCCGGAGCAGGGGGCCGAGCCCAAGCCGGCTGCCAAACAAAAGCTGGGCAAGCGCGGCAAGCCCAGCGAGGAGCCTGCCAGGCAGGCCGAGCCAGCCGTGGAAGACAAGCCTGGTTCGGAAAGCAAGCCGGATACGGCCAAGGTCGAGTCGAAGGAGAACAGCGGCAGCGGGTCGGCACCGTTGCGGTCCGATCCTGTTCCAGCGGTAACGCCAGCGTCTCCGGCACCCGCTGCAGCTCCGAGCGCTCCGGAACCATCCGCAAGCCCGCCTGCAGCTTCGCAGTGACGGCGTTGGGCCGGAGCTGTTGCAGCAGCACGGCCTGTTCCACGGCGGTGTCACCGCGTTCCTGGTCGACAACGCAACGACGATCGCGGCCGCGACCACGCGCGGCCAGACGGCGCTCACCGCCGAATACAAATTGAACCTGCTCTCGCCGGCATCCGGCAATCGCCTGATCTGCCGCGCGCGGGTGATCAAGCCGGGACGGCAGGTCGCCGTCGTCGCAGCCGACGTATTCTGCGTGATTGACGGCAAAGAGAAACACACCGCGACCGCGCTCGCTTCCATTGCCATGCTGGATGAGAAGGCGGCGGCCCGAATCGAAAGCCCGGCCTGATCGAGGCCGGGCTTTGATCTTGCGGTAGATGAGGAGGCTTATTTCTCCTCGGCAGCCGGCGCCGGTTTCCCCGGCTCCTCCTGCTGCGCTTCCGGATCGAAGAACTCGCCGGCGGCGGCAAGCGCCTCGGCTGCGGCGTCCTGGTCTTCCTGGCGGCTCGAGATGTCCTCACCGCGCTTGATGCGCTCGGCTTCATCCGCGCTGCGCGCGACGATGACGGTGATGCTGGTCTCGACCTCGGGGTGGACGGCGATCGTCACCTTCTGTTGGCCGATCACCTTGATCGGCGAGTCCAGCCATACCTGCGGCCGGTTGACGATGATGCCGTCGGTCGCCAGCGCCGCGACGATGTCGCGCACCGAAACCGAGCCGAATAGCTGACCGCTTTCGGAAGCCTGGCGAATGATCACGATCTCGCGGCCGTCGATCTTCTCGGCCACCTTGCCGGCTTCGGACTTGGCCTTGATGTTGTTGGCCTCGAGTTCGGCCTTCATGCCTTCGTACTTGGCGCGGTTATCGGCGGTGGCGCGCAGCGCCTTGCCGCGCTTCAGGAGGAAGTTGCGCGCAAAGCCGTCGCGCACCTTCACGACTTCGCCCATCTGGCCGAGCTTGGCGACACGTTCCAAAAGAATGACTTCCATATTGCTTCTCCTTCAATCTTGGTTTGGGTTGATCGGTCGA
This sequence comes from Bradyrhizobium sp. Ses1, assembly GCF_059512365.1. Classification (NCBI taxonomy): domain Bacteria; kingdom Pseudomonadati; phylum Pseudomonadota; class Alphaproteobacteria; order Hyphomicrobiales; family Nitrobacteraceae; genus Bradyrhizobium; species Bradyrhizobium sp. Ses1. Next base: position 9,320 of record NZ_JCAMOQ010000006.1, on the reverse strand, counting down.
GTTCAGGATGCAGGGAGCGGGGGCGGCCTGGTCCGCAGATAGCGCTGGCGCAATCCGAACAGCGCATCGGCTATTCCGAGCACCACCATCGCGATCACGGGCCAGGTGAAGATCACGACAACGACATACGCGCAGCTCAGCCAGAACGGGCGGCTGTTGAGCGATTGCGTCACCGTGTGCAAGACGGCGAAACCGGTAAGCGCGTACGCCGCCATCAGGGCGGTGGTTATGACCTGTGCGAGGATAGCGAGCAGGCCGCTCGTGAAGCAGAAGGCGATGGCGACGCACGAAGCCACCAATGTCATCGCCGGCAGCGCAGTCGCCCGCAGGTCGGGCCACGGACGTCGCAGGCGGCCCGAGGTCGCCGTGATCAAGGTCGCCAGCCAGAGATTGATCGTCAGCGATATCATCGTGACGATGACCGCCGCGAGCGGTGCGACCGCCACCATCGCGTCGACGACGCGTTCCATGTCGGCGCTCGTCGTCACCATGCGCGAGTCCAGAACCCGCATCAGGCCGCGCTTCATGGCAGCCGCTATGGTGGCGGCATCGGTCCCCAGCGTGAGCAGGGCCGCCATCGTGGTGAGCACGGCAAAGCCCGCGATCCAGAGCAGGATACGGCCGACCGGATACCATTCGAGATTGGCGGTCCCTGGCGCCGGCACGCCGCCCGGGCTCGGGTCCGCAATCGGGCGTCCCAACAGCGCGAGATACCCGAGCCACCAGGCCGGCAGCGCAACCATGATGACAAAGGTGATGCAATAGGGCAGGCCGAAGATCGCGCCGAGGCCCAGCGCGGCCGCAATCCCGCCAATACTTGCCGTAAGCGGACCCCAGCCGAGCCCCGCCATCATCAATGGCAGCGGCGCCAGCCAGAACAGCAACAGCGAGATCATCGCGCCCGAAATCATCGAGGCGAACATCAACGCCGACGCGCAGCCAGCAGCGATAGCAATGAACAACGTCGCGATCATCAGCTGTCCCGCTCCTTTCGAGCGGTTAGAGGTCCTGCCTGAGAACCCCAACCATCGGCGACCGGACGACCCGGAAGCCTTATGAGCAAATGGTCCGCAGCGCGCGAGGTGCTGCGGACCGGATTGATTAGCGAATCACGTAGGGCAAGAGGCCGAGGAAGCGCGCGCGCTTGATGGCGCGGGCGAGTTCACGCTGCTTCTTGGCGGAAACGGCCGTGATGCGGCTCGGCACGATCTTGCCGCGCTCGGAGACGTAACGCATCAGCAGCTTGGAATCCTTGTAGTCGATCTTCGGCGCATTCGGACCCGTGAACGGGCAGGACTTGCGGCGACGGAAAAACGGACGGCGGGCACCGGCTTCGGCCATGATTCTTACTCCTCGGTCGCAGCTTCTTCATCGCGCGGACGGCGCGGGCCACGGTCGCCGCGGAATCCACCGCCGTCGCGATCGCCACGGAAGCCGCCACCCTCGCGGTCGCCGCGGAAGCCGCCGCCGCGATCATCGCGCTCACGGTCACGGTCAGCCTTGCGCATCATCGCCGACGGGCCTTCCTCGAGTTCCTCGACGCGGACGGTGAGATAGCGGATGACGTCTTCGCTGATCCGCTCCTGACGCTCGATCTCGCTGATCGCGGAAGACGGCGCGTCGACGTTCATCAGCACGAAATGCGCCTTGCGATTCTTGTTCATGCGGTAGGTGAGGGAGCGCACGCCCCAATTCTCGGTCTTGGTGACCTTGCCGCCGGCCTGTTCGACGATGCCGGTCATCTGCGCTGTCAGTTCGTCAACCTGCTGGGTGCTCGCGTCCTGGCGCGCGAGAAAAACATGCTCGTAAAGAGGCATGGATGTCCTTTCTAAAGTTGGCGCGGTTCCCGGCGACAAGCCCTTCGAGACCTTCGGAAAGGACTCGATGTTGCTCAGAAGGCGGAAGCACGGGACGACGGGCCGACTGGCCCTGCCACATCAAAATCAACGAATGAAATTGCTGAGACCGTCCGTTCAGCTCCCGGCCGGGACCCACGGATGGCGGGCTTTATAAGGATTTTGCGGGCCTTGGCAAGATTGCCGGCCAAGTTTTTGCTCGTGGTAGCGGGCCTATCTGCACCGGATCCGTTCGTCTAGCTCGGTGTTGATTTATTTGTTTGTATATCATACAAATAAGTCGAGGAGGCATCTAATGGCAGCCAAAGCTGCGTCCGAATCGCCAGCCGGCGATCCCAAACATGCCGTTCGCGCCACACGTGCGGCCGGGCGCAAGATGCGTTCGCTGCTGCTCGACGCCGCAAGCCGCCTGTTTAGGGAACAGGGGCTGGCCGGCGCTTCGATCACCGATATCGCTGCGGCCGCGGACGCCTTTCCGAGCCAGATCACCTACTATTTCCGCACCAAGGAGGCGCTCTTCGTCGAGGCTGCCTGCCGCGACATGCTCTATGTCGCGCGTGCCGCGGAAGAGGCTGCGCTGCGGGCGGAGACGCCGCAGAACTACACGCGTGCACTGGTCGAGACGGTGACGGCAACCGATTCGGTTGCCTTCTTTGCGGAGGCGCTGACCCTGACACGGCGCCGCCAGGATCTCGCACCGCTGGTGGAGCGGACCATCGAGCGGCTGCACAGCGAAGGGCTGCGCGCCTATGCGGGGCAGATCGAACGGCACGGCTGGCGCACGCTGCGCGATCCGGCCGCGACCTCGCGGCGGTTCTGGGCGCTTGCGATCGGTGTCATCCTCGAAGGCTATGCGATGGGTCGCTCGGCGGAGGAGCTGTGCAGCGAAATGCTGCGCGTGCTCGGCGAGCAGGCCACCGCCACATCCGGCGGCGACAACCGGCGCCTGCGCCTGGTCGGCGATCCCAGCACATCCACTTCCACCTCACGCGACGAGGAGGCTTCGTCATGACCGCGCTTCGCATCCGCGCCCGCGACTTCCTGACCGAGGATCAATTGATCGCCGTGCGCCAGCGCTCGACCTTAAAGGGCGTCGCACTGATCGCACATGCCTGGGCGCTGATATCAGGCGCGATCGCGTTGGTGGCGTGGTGGCCGAATCCGCTGACATATCTCCTCGCTGTCGCGATCATCGGCTCGCGCCAGCTCGGGCTCGCGATCCTGATGCACGACGGCGCGCATGGATGCCTTTCAGCGGAGGAGAAGACCAATCTGACATTGAGCCAATGGTTCTGCGCCTATCCGATCGTTGCGGAGACGCGGGCCTATCGCCGCTATCACCTGCAGCATCACGCGCGGACGCAGCAGGAGGATGATCCGGATCTCGTGCTGTCGGCGCCGTTTCCGATCACCAGGGTGAGCTACCGGCGCAAGTTCATTCGCGACATCACCGGCCAGACCGGCTATCAGCAGCGCAAGGCGCAACTGCTCAATGCGCTCGGGCCGAAGCAGTGGCCATGGCGGCAGCGCGGCGCGCATTTCTGGGAGAAGCTCGGGCCGCAATTCATGGTCAACGGACTTCTGTTTGCAGGGCTCGCGGCCGCCGGCGTGTGGTGGGCCTATCCACTGTTATGGTTGGTTCCACTGCTCACCTGGATGATGGTGATCACGCGCATCCGCAACATCGCCGAGCACGCCGTCGTTCCTGACAGCCACGATCCCCTGCGCAACACCCGCACCACGCACGCCAGCTTCCTCGAGCGGCTGTTCATCGCCCCCTATTACGTGAACTATCACCTCGAGCATCACCTGCTGTTCTACGTCCCGTGCTACAACCTGCCGCGGGTTCACCGCATTCTCAGCGAAAGCCGGCACGCCGGCCAAATGGAGGTGCAGCCGGGCTATCTCGCGGTGCTGAGGCTGGCGACCGCGAAGCCGGACCAAGAGGATCGGCCGGGGCAATTGGCGAGCAACGCACGCGGGGCGAGGGCCGGCGGGGAAGTCGGCGCGGACCAGAGGGCCGGCGGGTTCTAGGGGGAAGTCCCCATTTCAATGCCGCACCGCGGCTTGACATCCTGGCCCCGGACGGTGTCTTACGCGCCCGTCCAGAGCATGATCCGGAAGGAGCGGAAGCCGCCTTTCCCGGAGATCATGCCCAAACAGCTTGGGAGCGCCATGACGGCAGCATTCACTTTTCCGGGGCAGGGGTCGCAGGCCGTCGGCATGGGCAAGGCCCTCGCCGATGCCTTTCCGGTGGCCCGGGCGGTGTTCGACGAGGTCGACGCCGCGCTGGGAGAGAAGCTGACCGGGATCGTCTGGGACGGTCCGGCCGAAACCCTGCAGCTCACCGAGAATGCCCAGCCGGCGCTGATGGCGGTCTCGATCGCGACGCTGCGGGTGCTGGAGACTGAGGCCGGCTTCTCGGTTGGTCGCGACGCGGCCTATGTCGCGGGCCATTCGCTCGGCGAGTACTCGGCACTGGCCGCCGCCGGCAGCCTCAGCGTCAGCGATACCGCGCGCCTGTTGCGCAGCCGCGGCCTTGCGATGCAGAAGGCGGTGCCCGTCGGCGTCGGCGCCATGGCCGCGCTGCTCGGCCTCGACTATGAGGCGGCGATGGCGGTCGCCGAGGAAGCCGCCCAGGGCCAAGTGTGCCAGGCGGCCAATGATAATGGCGGCGGACAGGTCGTGGTTTCCGGCGACAAGGCAGCCGTCGATCGCGCGGTCGAGATTGCCAAAGGCAAGGGCGCCAAGCGGGCGATGCTGCTGCCGGTGTCGGCTCCGTTCCACTGCAAGTTGATGCAGCCGGCGGCCGACGCCATGGCCGAGGCGTTATCCGGCGTCACCATCAAGGCGCCGACCGCCCCGCTGGTCTCGAACGTGCTGGCGAGCGCCATCACCGATCCCGACGAGATCCGCCGCCGACTGATCGAACAGGTCACCGGCACGGTGCGCTGGCGCGAGTCGGTCGCCTATATGGCAGGCAAGGGCGTGACGCGCTTCTTCGAGATCGGCGCCGGCAAGGTCCTGACCGGGTTGGTGAAGCGCATCGCCGATGGCGCGGTAGGAGTTTCCGTCGGCGGTCCCGGTGATATCGCGGCCGCCAAGGATGCATTGGCCGCTTCGGCCTGAAGCATGATCGGGAAATAGTGAGTGCCGGTTTTCCCCTCGCGACAAACGCGATGCGTTTACGCGGAGATCATGCTCTAAGAGAGCCGAGAGGAGATAGTAATGTTTGATTTGACGGGCAGGACCGCGCTGGTCACCGGCGCAACCGGTGGCATTGGCGGCGCGATCGCGCAGGCGCTGCACGCGCAGGGCGCAACCGTTGCGATCTCGGGCACGCGGCGCGAGGTGCTGGATGCGTTTGCAGCCAAGCTCGGCGAGCGTGTTCACGTCCTGCCGTGCAATCTCTCCAACACTGCCGAAGTCGAAGCATTGGTGCCCGCGGCAGAGACCGCCATGGGACAGGTCGACATCCTCGTCGCCAATGCCGGAATCACGCGCGACAATCTGTTCGTGCAGTTGCGCGACGAGGATTGGGACGAGGTGATCGCGATCAACCTGACGGCGACCTTCCGCCTTGCGCGCGCCGCCACCAAATTGATGATGCGCAAGCGCTTCGGCCGCATCATCGCCATCACCTCGATCGTCGGCGTTACCGGCAATCCCGGCCAGGCCAACTACACCGCGTCGAAGGCCGGTATCATCGGCCTGATCAAGACGCTGGGCGCCGAATATGCCAAGCGTGGCGTGACCGCCAATTGCATTGCGCCGGGCTTCATCAAGACGCCCATGACGGATGCGCTGAACGACAAGCAGCGCGAGGCCATCCTGGCAAAGGTTCCTGCGGCGCGACTCGGAACGTCCGAAGACATCGCCGCCGCAGCCGTCTACCTTGCTTCCAATGAGGCCGCCTACGTGACCGGACAGACGATTCACGTCAATGGCGGAATGGCCATGTTTTGAGCGGGTTACCGGAGCGTTTTTGCGTGGCGGAATGCCCTACCGGCGACCGGGCGGGGCTTATAGTCAAGACTAGGGAATTATGATAACCGAACCAGCCGCGGATGGGCAAAGAACGCCATTGCAGGATGTTGAAACCCTGTATATTGGCGTGGCGACGCCTGCCGTTCGCCGGGACTTAGTCGGCCACGACCGCCGAATCAAGACTATGCGCGACAGCTCAGGAAAACTACACGACCACGATGGCTCGTATCGTCTGGGGGTCGGGTCCAATGGAACAAGCACGAGGGTGAACGATGAGTGAGATTGGCGAGCGGGTAAAGAAGATTGTAGTCGAGCACCTTGGCGTTGAGCCGGAGAAGGTGGTCGACAGCGCAAGTTTCATCGATGACCTCGGCGCAGACAGTCTCGACACCGTCGAGCTCGTGATGGCATTCGAAGAAGAATTTGGTTGCGAGATTCCCGACGACGCCGCGGAGACGATCCTGACGGTCGGCGACGCGACCAAGTTTCTCGAGAAGAACGCGAAAAGCTGACGCCCTTCGCGGTGCCGACGAAGCCGGACGGACCGTTGTCAGGCGGTCCCCCGGTTTCTTGTTATTGACCGCGCATTTCAGGACGGAGTTCTTGACATGAGACGTGTTGTCGTCACGGGGCTGGGCATGGTTACACCACTCGGCTGTGGCGTCGACACCAGTTGGGCACGTATCCTTGAGGGCCGCAGTGGGGCGCGCAGGATCGAGACCTTCGATGTCTCTGATCTGCCGAGCCAGGTTGCCTGCGTGGTGCCGCGCGGCGATGGCAGCGAGGGCACCTTCAATCCCGATCAGTGGATGGAGCCGAAGGACCAGCGCAAGGTCGATGACTTCATCATCTTCGCGATGTGCGCGGCCAAGCAGGCGCTCGACGATGCCGGCTGGCATCCGGAGAGCGAAGAGGACAAGTGCGCGACCGGCACCTTGATCGGCTCCGGCATCGGCGGCCTCTCGGGCATCGCCGACACGGCGGTGCTGCTCAAGGAACGCGGTCCGCGCAAGGTGTCGCCGTTCTTCATTCCGGGCCGGCTGATCAATCTGGCGTCGGGATACGTCTCGATCGAGCACGGCCTGAAGGGGCCGAACCATGCGGTCGTGACCGCCTGCTCGACGGGCGCGCATGCGATCGGCGACGCTGCTCGGCTGATCGCGCTCGGGGATGCCGAGGTGATGGTGGCCGGCGGCGCCGAATCGCCGATTTGCCGCATCGGCATGGCCGGCTTCTGCGCGGCGCGCGCGCTGTCCACCGGTTTCAATGAGACGCCCATCAAGGCGTCCCGTCCTTACGACAAGGACCGCGACGGCTTCGTGATGGGCGAGGGCGCCGGCATCGTCGTGCTTGAGGAATATGAGCACGCGAAAAACCGCGGCGCGAGGATCTATGCGGAGGTCGTCGGCTACGGACTCTCCGGCGACGCCTATCACATCACCTCGCCGTCGCCGGACGGAGACGGCGGCTTTCGCAGCATGTCGGCGGCATTGAAGCGTGCCGGCATGACGCCGTCCGATATCGACTACATCAACGCCCACGGCACCTCGACGCTGGTTGGCGACGAGATCGAACTCGGCGCGGTCGAGCGGCTGCTCGGCAATGCGGCGTCGAAAGTCTCGATGTCGTCGACGAAGTCGTCGACCGGACATCTGCTCGGCGCCGCCGGCGCGATCGAGGCGATCTTCAGCATCCTGGCGATTCGCGACAACATCGCCCCGCCGACGATCAATCTCGACAATCCGTCAGTGGAGACGGCGATCGATCTCGTGCCGCACACGCCGCGCAAGCGCGAGATCAATGTGGCGTTGTCCAACTCGTTCGGCTTCGGAGGCACTAACGCTTCCGTGATCCTGCAGCGTGTTATCAACTAGATCATGATCCGATTGATCGAATCGGATCATGATCTGACCTCTTTGTTTGGGCATGATGTCAGCACAAACGCTGCGCGTTTATCGCGAGGGAAAACCGGTTTCCACTTTTCCGGATCATGTCCCAGCAGGCGGATTGGAGCCAGTTCACCGTTTTGCCGCAATCGCCGATGACTTCTAGGCGCGGGCGCATACTCGTATAGTATTGATCGTATTGGCAGGACTTTAGATTTGTCAGGCCACGATTGAACCGGCAGGATTCAGGTCGAATCGATGAGTGAGAGGCCGCCCATTTCACCGCGAAGCCCGCGCGCCGCGCTGGAGCCTGAACAGGTCCCGCCGCCGCCGAAACGGTCGGACCGTGCCCGCAATCCGTTCGTCGTGGTCGGTAATGCCATCATCACATTGCTGATCCTTGTGATGATTGGCGCGGGCATCGCCTATTACTACGGAAAGCAGACCCTGGAAGCGTCGGGACCGCTGCAGGAGGACAAGATCGTCAACATTCCGCAGCGGGCCGGCAAGCGCGATATCGCCGACATCCTGCAGCGTGAGGGCGTGATCGACGTCAATCCCTGGGTCTTCATCGGCAGCGTGTTTGCGATGAAGGCGAGTTCCGATCTCAAGCCCGGCGAATATTCGTTCCAGAAGAGCGCGAGCCTGCGCGACGTCATCGGCACCATCGTGGAAGGCAAGGTGGTGCAGCACGCCGTTACCATTCCCGAAGGCCTGACCTCCGAGCAGATCGTGGCACGGCTGTCGGACAACGACATCTTCACAGGTTCGGTGCGCGAGATACCGCGCGAGGGCACGCTGTTGCCGGAGACCTACAAATTCCCGCGCGGCACCACGCGCGAGCAGGTGATCCAACGCATGCAGCAGACCCAGAAGCGCGTGCTGACGGAAATCTGGGAACGCCGCAATCCGGACATTCCGGTCAGAACGCCGGAGCAACTCGTGACGCTGGCGTCGATCGTCGAGAAGGAGACCGGCAGGGCCGACGAGCGCAGCCGCGTCTCGGCGGTGTTCGTCAATCGTCTGCGGCAGAAGATCAAGCTGCAGTCAGACCCGACCATCATCTACGGGCTGGTCGGCGGCAAGGGAACGCTGGGGCGGCCGATCAAGCGCAGCGAGATCACCCAGCCGTCGCCCTACAACACCTATGTCATCGACGGCCTGCCGCCGGGCCCGATCGCCAATCCCGGCCGCGCCTCGCTCGAAGCGGCAGCCAATCCGGCGCGTACCCGAGATCTGTTCTTCGTTGCCGACGGCAGCGGCGGGCATGCGTTCACCGAGACCTACGATCAGCACCAAAAGAACGTGGCGAAGCTCCGTTCGATCGAAAAGCAGATCCAGAACGACACGGTTGAGCCTGCAGACGATCCGCCGCCGCCCGCCGCCAGCGCGCCGCCCGACACCAACCCGACTGCAACCACACCGCCCAAGCCGCCGGCCAACTCGAAGAAGCCGGCAAGGCCGGCACGGCAGGGCGCCGCGCAGTCGACGACGTCGCCGCCTGTGGTGGAGCGCTAGGTCGCGTGGACAGTTATCTTAGCCAGAGCAGAGTTGCGGCGATAGCGACGACAGCGAAGTAATTTCGTGCGGT